>SYLK01000351.1 GCA_005809115.1 Planctomyces sp.
GATCGATCGAAGCATCGCGCCAGAAGAACAACACGGTCCCGCAGCCGATGACGCTCCCGCCGATCCCCATCAGCATGGTCGTCACCGCCCCGCCCGGATCACGTCCTGGCATGATCGCTTTCGCGGCGAGACCTGTCAGCGTACCGAAGCCGACCCAGCGCAACAGCTCGTTGAGGCTGGCTCGAATGATCTCGGATAATTCTGATTCTGACATGACTGGGGCTCCTGACGCCACCCAGTATTCTTTCGTCTGACGGGAAATCCTGGAATACCCCGCGGTCGATTCCCACGGGTTGTCCTGAGACAGGCCGCCCTGCCGAGTGCATTTTCAGCCAAATCTGCCGGTTCGGGTTTGTGGCAGACTTTTCGGGTTCCTTTTGTCACAATCCGCCGGATAATGGGCAGCCGATCAACTGTCGGATTACCTGTCCGGTCGACTGTTCGGACAGTGGCAAGTCGCGTCCACGGAACTTTGCACAGGAATTCTTGAATTGGGTGACCCAAAACGTGATGGACTCAGCGTCTCCAGCCAGAAAGCCGTGCTCGTCGGCGTGTTTCGCCCCGACGAAGGATTCACGCGGGAACATGCACTCGATGAACTGAAGGGGCTGGTGAGCACGGCCGGCGTCCACGTCGTCGGAGAAATGGTCCAGTTTCGAGAAACGCCTCATCCGTCCGTCTGTATCGGCCGCGGCAAACTCGATGAACTCCGGCAGCTGGTGGAATCCAGCGAAGCAGAAGTCGTGATCTTTGACAACAACCTGACACCGTCGCAGGGCCGATCGCTGGAGCAGTCACTGGAAAAGCCTATCGTCGATCGCAGCGAAGTGATCCTCGATATCTTTGCCACACACGCGCGAACCCACGAATCGATGTTGCAGGTCGAACTGGCCCAGCTGATGTACTTCCGTACTCGCCTCAAACGGATGTGGACGCACCTCGAACGCCTTGGCGGCGGTGGAACGGGCGGACTTGGAGCCGGACGCGGCCCCGGTGAGAAACAGCTGGAAACTGACCGACGGCTGATCGACAAACGGATCTCTGATCTGAGACATCGTCTGCGGGAGGTCGAGAGCCGCCGGGAACGCACCGTTTCACTGCGGCGCGAACAGCCGACAGTCTCTCTTGTGGGTTATACAAACGCCGGCAAGAGCACGCTGATGCGGACGCTGACCGGAGCCGATGTACTGGTGGCAGACCAGCTTTTCGCCACCCTGGATACGCGAACTCGCCGCTGGCAGATCCCGGGCTTCGGAGATGTGCTGCTCAGCGACACGGTCGGTTTCATCCGAAACCTCCCCCACCACCTTGTGGCCTCGTTTCGGTCCACGCTGGAGGAGGCGCGTCACGCTGACCTGCTGCTTCATATCGTCGACGCCAGCAACCCCGAGGCGGAACGACAGATCCGGGCAGTTTATGAGGTGCTGGAGGAAATCGGCGTCGCCTGCAGTCAGGTCATCCTCGTCCTGAACAAGGTGGATCGCATTGCTGACAAGTCGATGGTGGATGTGCTGCGACGGCATTATCCCGACACGGTCACGATCAGTGCTGCCACCGGGGACGGAATCGACCGCCTCGCAGCCATTGTGGCCCAGAGGCTGCCGGGAGGCCTCGCCCTGGTGGATCTCGAAACCGGCACTGGTAACGGCCGGCTGTTCGCCTGGCTCGCACGCCACGGAGAAGAGCTGAGTCGCGAGTATCCCGACGAGTCGTCCAGTCGAGTGCGGATCAGATGCCGCATTCCCGAATCGTTCCTGCGATCGATCCCCGGCGATGATCTGATCATCAGTCGGGTCGACCAGCCCTCGTCCGAAGGAGCATTTGCCTGAGCACCGGCAGTCGGGTCTCGCGTGCCCCCGGTCCCGGCCGACCCCCCCGACCGAACCCCGGCCTGGCTGATTAATCCGCGGCAGCGTCCAGCAGGAGTTGAAACAGATGGCAGACAAAACTTATCTGGCGGTGGATCTGGGGGCAGAGAGTGGTCGCGTCATGGCCGGGGCCTTCGATGGCTCACGGATTACTCTCAGACAGGTGCACCGATTCGCGAACGGACCGGTCCGCCTTGGCGACTCGCTTCGCTGGAACCTGGTG
The DNA here is from genome assembly GCA_005809115.1 of Planctomyces sp. Lineage (GTDB taxonomy): Bacteria > Planctomycetota > Planctomycetia > Planctomycetales > Planctomycetaceae > F1-80-MAGs062. The sequence goes on from SYLK01000351.1 coordinate 2,092, forward strand.
GGTCTCTGGTCCGAGATCCTGAATGGTCTGCGGCAGGCTTCCGCTGAATCCCGCGGTTCGGCGGTGTCCGTTGGCGTCGACACCTGGGGAGTCGACTTCGTCCTGATGAACCGCCACGACGAGCTGCTGGGACAACCCTGGAATTACCGCGATGCACGCACCGATGGCATGCTGCAGAAGGCGTTTCAGAAGGTCCCGCGAGCGGAGATCTTCGCCCGCACGGGCCTGCAGTTTCTGCAGTTCAACTCCCTCTATCAGCTGCTGTCGATGTGCGAACGGGACCCGGAACTGGTAGCGCTCGCCCGACATTTTCTGATGATTCCGGATTTCTTCCATTGGTGCCTGTGTGGCAGCCGGGTCGTCGAGTTCACCAACGCGACCACCAGCCAGATGCTGAGCCCGGTGACTCGCACCTGGGCCTTCGACATGCTGAGACGATTTGAGATTCCCGCTGCGATGTTTCCTGACGTGACGGCACCTGGCACACTGCTGGGCCATCTGCGTTCGGACGTAGCCGACTTCACCGGGCTCGGCCGTCTGAAGGTCGTGGCCCCGGCAACCCACGATACCGCTTCAGCCGTGGCGGCAGTCCCCACCACCGGCACCGGTCGATCGGACTGGGCCTACATCAGCAGCGGAACCTGGTCCCTGCTGGGTGTCGAGGTTCCCGAAGCCGTGCTTTCCGAGAACGCCATGAGACGCAACGTCACGAATGAAGGCGGAGTCGACGGGACCTACCGCCTGCTGCGGAATATCATGGGACTCTGGCTCGTTCAGCGCTGCCGGGTTGCCTTTGAACGCCGCGGTCGCCGTCCCGACTACTCCGAACTGATCGCCGCCGCGGATCAGGCACAGCCCCTGCGATCCCTGATCGACCCGGATCGCCCGGAGTTCCTCAACCCGGCTGACATGTGCGCCGCCATCGCGGCCGAATGCGCGCGGACAAGCCAGCCCGTGCCCGACACGGAAGGCCAGTTTGTCCGCTGTGCGCTCGAAAGCCTGGCCCTGAAGTACCAGATGGTGCTGAGCTGGATCGAAGAGCTGACCGGGATCCCCGTCAGCGTCATTCAGATCGTGGGTGGCGGATCACAGAATGCCCTGCTGAATCAGATGACGGCCAGCGCGTGCAATCGCCCGGTGATGGCTGGTCCGGTCGAGGCCACAGCGCTTGGTAACGTGCTGATTCAGGCTCGCGCCGCAGGAGACCTGGGCTCTCTGGCCGAGATCCGGGAGGTCGTGCGTCGATCTGAACAGATCACCGAGTATACTCCTCGAAATCCCGAAGACTGGCACGCTGCACGCGACACGTTTCGGCGAATCTGTCAGCTCTGAAGACTTCCACCAAATCGCCTGAATAAGACTGCGTCACCATGGGCCTGTTCGAACGACTCAAACGTGGACTGGAAAAAACCCGACAGATCCTCCGAACCGATGTGCGGGATCTGTTTCGCGCCGGAGAAATCCTGGATGAAAAGGTTCTGGGAGAATTCGAAGGGC
>SYLK01000352.1 GCA_005809115.1 Planctomyces sp.
ACGGTTCGGCAGACTTTGCCGAAACCCAGGATTCGCGGTGGATCCTGCCGGCAGCCGCCTCCGGCGCGCCGCGACGTCAGGCCGATCTGATGACCTTGACGACCTGCGTCGAGGCCAGATCATCGTGGAGACAGCGCCGGTTTGCACGGAAGATCAGAAGTGCGTTCACCAGACTGATCGGTACACCGAGCCAGGGGAGCAGGCCCATCAGCTGAATGATCAGGAATCGCTTCAGGAACAGAGGCATCAGTGGCGGGATTTCGCCGGTCCGCGCATCCACAATCCGGGTGCCCACGAGAAGCTTGCCAATTGTCTGACCGCGATGTGCCAGCAGATAACCGTTGATCGCCAGGTAAGCAATACTGACCGCCATCAGGGTGATCAGCTGATTGAGAAAATCGCCGGCAGGCAGGTCGGATCCGCCCGCAGCGATTCCTCGTGACCACAGGATGGCGAACCCGAACGCGGCGCCGAATGCGAAGGGCAGCAGGATGACGCTGTCGACCAGGGCGCCGACAAAGCGACTGCTGCGATCGGCCAGCGGCTGCCCGAGGTGGTTGGCGGCCGCGGGAGTGTCCATCACACGAGGCGCAGCAAAGGGATTTCCGGTGTCGGAAAACGGATCCGAACGGAAGGGGTCAGCTCCGGAACCGCTCATGGGAGTCTGCCTTTCTGTTGTGGAACAGGATGTCTGTCGGGAAAGCGGCACGGATGTGTAGTATACGCCAGGGACCACCCCGGCAAACCAGTCAGCTCTCAATATTTTGACTTGCGGACCGTATGATCATGCTGCAATGGCACGAACCCTGCGAAATTGTCCAGCGGGTGAAGTCTTCCAGGTGCTCAGTCAAGCGGTCGCTCAATGGCCAATTGTTCCGCTCCACCGTTCGACCTGGTCTCTTAGAACCCCTGACAAAACCTCCGTGGCCGCGTTGGTTCGAGAGTGGTCGAGATGCCGGGAAGAGTGACGAGGCGACACATGTCGTCGAGGAGCGATGACGCCGCAGGTTTTGTCAGGGGTTCTTAAGCACAACTCGCCCGCGCGGAAGGCCAGAGAAGGAGGCCCCCTGCTGCACTTTTGCATGCGATTTTGCATGCGGAGCGGGAAGTGGAGCATTGGGACAACGGCACAGCTGCAGCGGAGAGTCGGCGCCGCGGGCGCCGTGTCTCCGTGTCATGCGGGCGCACAGACCGCTTCGAATTCGGTGACGTCCGGGACGCCGGCCGTCTCCGGCTCGGCAGCTTTCAGCCGGCACGGCTCCGTCAGATATTCGCAGAGCGTGTTCATGAAGGCGGCGATTTCGTGCGAGTGCACGATTCGATGGTCGGCTTTGACGAACAGCGGAACCATGCGCCGTGCAACAACCTGGCGGTCGACAACCGTGGCGCGCCATTCGGGCGCTCCAAGTGTGACAGTCAGCAAGATGGAGTTCGTGGGGAGTGAGCTGGGCTTGAAGCTGAGCATGGGAGGCGCCCCGCCGGGAAAGCTGAGGCAATTGACGAGCGCGCTGACTCCATTGTATTGAGCGTTAATGACATTCGTCGGCCGGCGAATGTGATTGTTGACCGCGAAACTCAGGCTCGTTCCACGCAGAACGACCTGCATTTTGAGTGAACGCCAGATCCGTAACGAGGACCGGAGCAAAGGCGAACGTGACGCATCTCGCCTCCGCTCGCTGGCCGCATCGGCACTTCGTACCCGGGCTTCATTCCAGAGGTGCTCAGCGATGTCCCGCAGCGACATTCGTGCGACGTCGTGAATCAGGACCGGAAACACCTGTCTGTCGGTCGGTGTCAGCAGGGGAATGGCGATGTTGATCTTTCTGAATGGATAGACCCGGCGGCCGACAATCCGGCAGTTCAGGTGCGGATGATCGGTGAGCGACTGGGCGACGGCGTGAATCAGCAGATGGGCTGGTGACAGCAAAACGTTCAAGCGGCGCGATTCGGCTGCGATGAAGTCTGTCATGGGCTGCGCGTCCGAAGCCGTACCCCAGATGATTGTCGGGTCACGGTGCGGCCGGCTGTCTGCGAGATACACGCACTTCATCAGCCCCAGTTCTGTCGGCGGGACCGGACTCGGTTCGGTGGGATATTCCGGCCCCCTCCAGCCCGTCGGCGTCTGCATCAAGAGTTTCTTCTCTCCCGTGTGAATTCGCGGCCGCGTCAGGGTCTGCCAGGTCCTGTGCGTCGCTTCGACATCCAGATCCATGGCTCCAGTCGTTTTCGGAATTGTGGGTGCCGCACAATAGAATCGACCGCCAGAATCACGGCCGGATGATCTGCTTCGGCCGGCCCGAGTCGAGGATTCCGAATGATCGGCAGAATCGACACTCACCGTTCTCTGCTGAACCTTGTCGCGCTTTCGGCCGACGCTGTATCAGCATCAGAATGAGTGCACCGGCAGAGGCCGGTTGATAAACGCAACGTCGTCGACACGCTGCGTGTGCCGAGTCACTTCAGACAGCGTGTGCCCGCGACGATCCTTCCCGCGATGCCGGAAGGAACATTGGAGCGATTGACCCGAGGAATGAGCAGATGCAATTCGCAGGTTCCAGTGGAATGCAGTTCGAGGTTCTGACATGGACGCAGCGTGCGGCCAAAATCGTCGTCGATCCCCTGCGAGATTATTTGTTGCCGGCGTCGTTTTGGCGAGCAGTTTTGCGCCGCAGCCGCAGCCCACTGATTGCCGAATCATTTCGTCGGCCGGGAAGCTGGCAGGCGATGCGACTGGTCTATGCGAACGCTCCGGTGGAGGGATTTTCCGATCGCATGGCGGTACGCTGGAACCCGATCAGCATGGCGTCCCGCAATCGACGAAAACTGATTGTGGCCATGCTCACTGAGATGATTCAACAACGGTCGAAATGTGCGAGGAGCCGCTGAAAATCTACCCGGTTCTGATCGCAACACGCTGACGACGGTTGATCACATGGGTCGGGCCTCTTCGGAACGCGGTGGCCTTTGTCGCTGGCAGCGGGAAGAGACCTGTCGCCGAATCGCGGTGGAAGATGCCGTCCTCTCGACGAGTTTTCCCGGCTCTCCCACTTGTTACAATGCCTGTCCTTGTTCTTTCTCTGTGTTCTTTCCTTGTTCTTTCCAGGAGGCAGTCCGCCGAGTTGCCGGGCAGCGGAGGCGGGCAGCGGCAGCTTGGACGCATCGTCGACTGCCTTGACAGGACGAGTCGCAGGATGTGCGGCCGGTACCTGTGTGCCGTCGGTACCTGTCACTGCTGGACAAGTCTGGCATGCACCTCGACACGTCAGGCGACTCGAATGAACGACTGGCGGAAGTGTCACCCGCGTCAGGCATCCGATGTCCTTTCTCACCGCAACCTTTCCCAGCAAGTCTTCCATGAACGTCGCATGCTGTTGCCACCAGACAATACTGGCCGGAGTTCTGTTTTGCCTCTCTCTTCCGGCGGGGGGATCCGCAGCAGTGGCCAAAAATCCGGCAGACACCCGGGAGCAGTCACCGCCAGCAACTGCCTGGAAGGCCCATTTCGTTCGGCGGCTCGGCGACGGGGGCGGTGCCGTGCCGGTGCCCGCCAGGATTCAGATCGTCCACGAAAGCCAGGAACGCGTGATCGCGGTCCCGTACCTGGCCTGGATGCCGGAGAAAGACCGCCTGCTGATGCTTGTCACCTGCGATTATCCGCACCGGGCGATGGTTCTTTCCAGCGACGATCACGGAGCGACGTGGACTCAGCCCCGGCCTGTCCTGCCGCAGGAACCAGCGCACCCCCGGCATATGGTGGGCGTGTCGCTGACGTATCTGGGAGGCGGCCATCTGATGTGTGGTGTTGAAGGAAAGCTCCGCTGCATCAGCCGGGACTATGGCGAGACCTGGACTACGGAAGCAATTCCCCTGAATTCGCTCGGTGGCCCGTGGTATCAGTGGGACCATTACCTTGTCGAACGGGATACCGGGACGGGCAAGGTGACGCGGCTGATGGAGACCGGGTACGAGGAGTCTGCAGGGTACTCGCAGGCATGGCTGCGAACCAGTACCGATGCGGGCCTGACCTGGAACCCGTCGGTCCGCATTCCCCAGTGGGAACACATGAATGAAGTGGCTCTCGTCCGGGCCGCAAATGGTCAACTCGTGGCTGCCTGCCGTACAGACATCCCCGCCAGCCGAAAGGGCGAGACGCTCGACCACTTCTCGGGCCTGGGGATTTCGATCTCCAGTGATGAGGGTCAGACCTGGTCGCCAGTGGAGCGGCTGTATGACTGGGGGCGGATGCATCCGTCCATGGTGGTCCTCCCGGGCGGAGAAATCGTGATGAGCTATGTGGTGCGCAAAGGGTACCCCGACTTGCCGGACGGATTTCCACAATTCGGGATCGAAGCCATCGTCAGCCGCGATCATGGCCGCACCTGAGATCTCGACCACAAATATCTGCTGCATCACTGGGTCGGCAATCGCAATGGCTCGAACGCGAGCCTGCCTGGTCCACAGGCCTGGTGGGCCAGTTGCCAGGCAACATCCACCGTCCTGCTGCCAGACGGGAATCTCTTGACGGCTTTCGGGACGGGCTACCGCTCACAGCCGAATGCGCAGAACCTGCCGTCACCGCGGGATGTGGGGCTGATTCAATGGCAATTGAGTGACAAGCCCGTCGGGAACGAGCGAACGATCCGCGATGCCGCACCGGATTCCGATCTTCGCAACTGGTTCGACCCGGTGACAGGGAAACCGGCGACGCGATAGGGCGTGAGCCTGCTGGGACCTGCTGGAATCGTTGCCGTTCCCAGACCGGAAAAATGCCTGGCAGATCTTTGGGCAACGCGGCAATGGCCGCATGGCTCGGGCTGCAACGGTCCTGTGGCTTCGGCGGGGAAGAGGCGGCGGGGGCTGGAGGTGGTGTCTGAGCCTTGCCAGCCGAATGCCGAGCGGAAGCGGGTGTGGCGTCGGTTTTGTCAACAACACACGGGTGATCATGCCATGATCAAGGCAAGTTCCCACCAGTGACGCACGTGCAATCCTGCTGCGGTGGTACGGGTGAGCCGATCTGGTCGCGCGGTGGACTTTCGAAAGCCCGCCCCTCAACCGGCCCGTGGGCCACCTTGTCCCTCGAGGACAGCGGAGAATGGACAGCCCAGTCGCTGAACGACACTTGAACTACTCCTGATCGTGCGACTGCCGCCCGGACGTCTGGCTGGACACGGCACTCCCTGCGGATTCCCGGGGCGAACGCCCGGTCGTTGCACGAACGGGAGTTTCGTGGTGAAGCGGATTGTGTCGTGTGATCCGTCAGCGGTAAGATCCCTGGTCAGAGAAAATCGATAATGAAAATCGATCATCAGAGTCAATGAGGCAACGATTGCCAGGTGGGCTGCCGTTTCGTCCCCGAGTTTCTGGTGACGCAGGATTTCCAGAGATCGCTGACTTTGACAATTGATCTGGAAATCGGCCGTCCCTGAAACCGGATGGGGCAGAGCATGCACACAACATATGACGTCATTGTGGCAGGATGTGGCGGATTCGGTTCCGCTGCGATGTGTCACCTCGCACGGCGCGGACTGCGGGTTCTGGGCATCGATCAGTTCGCGCCCCCGCACGACCGAGGCAGTTCGCATGGTGAAACTCGCGTCATCCGCAAGGCGTATTTCGAACATCCGAATTACGTGCCGCTCCTGAAGCGGGCGTATGTCCTGTGGGATGAACTCGCGGAACGCACGGTGGCCGCTGCCGGGAGCAGTGCGCCGGCGGATCTGTTCGTCCGCTGTGGCCTGCTGCTGGCCGGGCAGTCTGACGGCGAAGTGATCGCCGGAGCGCGCGATGCCGCAGCGCGACATCAGCTGTCGCTGGAATCGCTGACCGCGACCGAAGTGCGCCAACGCTTTCCTCAGTTTGCAGTCCCCGCATCGCTTGCCACCGTCTTCGAGCCCGATGCCGGCTTCCTCTACGCTGAGCGGTGTGTCGCGGCACATCTCAGTGATGCCGCCCGAAACGGTGCGCAGCTGCTGACGGACACGTCTGTCCGAAGTATCCGGACCGAGACAAACTCTGCCACGGTCTGTACCGACCGACAGACGTTTTCCGCCTCGGCCGTTGTGGTGACGTCCGGAGCATGGGCCGGGAGTCTGCTGGCCGCCAACCTGCCGGAAATCGGCCCGCTGTACGACGGCTGGATTCGGGTCAGACGCAAGACCCTGTTCTGGCATCCGATCACTGATCCAATCTGGAACGATCTCAGCCGCACGCCAATTCATCTGCTGCAGGCGGCCGACGATCAGCCTGTGTTTTATGGTTTTCCAGGGATCGACGGGCAGACCGTCAAGCTGGCCGAGCACACCGGTGGCGATCCCGTGGACGACCCGACGCATGTCGATCGGCAGGTTACCACCGCAGACGGGCATGCCGTGTCGGGGCATGTGCGACAGTTTCTCAATGGGGTTTCACCCGTCGCTGCGCGATCCGCCGTCTGCATGTATTCCATGACACCCGACAGCCACTTCCTGATTGATCGCCTGCCGGAAGCGCCGATCGTCGTGGCCGCCGGTTTTTCCGGACACGGATTCAAGTTCACCAGCGTGATCGGCGAAGCGATCGCTGACCTTGTCGAGCACGGCCAGACGGCACTGCCGATCGATTTCCTGTCCGCCCGGCGGCTGTTGTCGTCGGTTTGAGTGATCCGGATCCGAGGCTGTGCTCGCTGCGGGGGCAGGGTTTCCGGGAAAAAAAAGTCGGAATCGGGAAACACCGCCTTGACGCTCCGCCAGTCCGACCGTATTTTGGTGAGACTGAATCTCAGTATCACCGCCCGCAGAGGCAGGGGACTGAGCATTCGGGGAACTTGCTGAAACCGCAGCCAGCCAGAGACATGGTCAGGTAGCCAGCCACGGTCAGCACGAGCAGGTCCGATCGGCATGTTGTCGTCGGGTTTTTCTTGTGTTTGTGTGGGGAGAGCTGAGAGATGCGATACGAGAAGTCCGCGATTCGCAGGCCCGGGTTTACGTTGATTGAACTTCTGGTGGTGATCGCGATCATTGCCATCCTGATCGCGCTGCTGTTGCCTGCAGTGCAGCAGGCGCGTGAGGCTGCTCGCCGCACACATTGCAAGAACAACATGAAGCAGCTGGGGCTGGCCCTGCACAATTATCTGAGCACGCATTCCGTGTTTCCGCCGGCGACAATTGTTCACGGCAGCCGGATCTCGCAGCCCTGGTCGGCGCAGTCGATGCTGCTGCCTTATCTGGAAGGCGGCAACGAATATTCGAAGATTGACTTTTCCCTGGGATACCATGACGGGGTCAACAAGGCGGCATTTCCGCCGAACGGGATTGCGGCGGTACGAGTTTCTGTGCTGTTGTGTCCGAGCGACGTGAATGACCGGGCGCGGCTGAATTCATCGGGAGTGGGTGAGCACTACCCACTGAGTTATGCGCTCAGTGTGGGTCAGTACATGATTTTCAACCCCGTCACGCAGCAAAGTGGTGGGGCAGCGTTTGCCGCCAACGGCCGGATCTCCGACCGGGACTTCCTGGACGGGATGAGCAACACGATGGGGCTTTCGGAAGTGAAGGCCTTCACGCCGCGGATCCATGACGCCGTGCTCCCTGCGAGCCCGCCGAATCTCCCGTCCGATGTGGCCGGCATGGTCAGCAGTGGTGCGTGGTCGGCCTCCAGTGGTCATACGGAGTGGGTCTGTGGTCGCGCGATCCACAATGGCTTCACCACCACGTTCACGCCGAACAGGGAAGTTCCCTGGCTGGCAGCGGACGGGATCACCTACGACATTGATGTCACCAGCAGTCGTGAGGGCCGGAGTGCGACGGAAGTGACCTATGGTGTGATCACGTCACGCAGTTACCATGTTGGACTTGTCAACACGCTGCTGATGGATGGTTCCTGCCGTTCGATCAGTGAAAACATTGATCTGAACACCTGGCGCAATCTGGGGACTCGCGCAGACGGCCAGATTCTGGGTGAATTCTGAAGCAGATGCTCAGAACAGGGGCGCTCAGAAAAGGGGTCAGAAACCAATCGTGCGCAGCACCCTTCGGGCCATCTGGCTATTGGTTCCTGACCCCTTTTCTGAGCAGAAACAGCTCGAGCGCCCTGCGGTTCGAGACAAACGCCATTTTTCGGAGATGTCGCTTTGTGGGATGGCAGAAATGCCAGGCATCGATTTCGCCATCCTGCACAGCCATTCCTTCGAATGACTCGACGGTGACGACAAAAAACAGGTCCGTCACAGGCAGGATGGCGCCGCCGTAAGCGTATTCGTTGGGAAACGAAGCCAGGTACTGCAGATCGCGCACTTCCAGTCCAATCTCTTCCATCGCCTCGCGCTCCAGCGCCTGCTCGGCCGTCTCACCGGGATCGACGAACCCGCCGGGAAGTCCATAGTTTCCCTTGCCGGGGTCTTTTCCGCGCACGAGCAGAAGAATCTGCCCGCTGTCGTCGGTTATAATGGCGCCGACGGCGGCGCAGGGGGCGAAATAGTGCGTGTGACCACACGCTGCGCACTGAAACGGATTTCGGCCACTGCGTGTGGCAGCCGCTCCGCATCGCGGGCAGAATTTCCAGGTCTTCCGCAGCGGCAGCGTTAAGCGGGGCGAGGCCATATTTGATCCGATCCTGGGCAGTGATGAAATGGACGGCGTGGCAGTGCTGATCCGACCTTCAGCGGCGATCGGATTGTGGAAGAAACGGGACGCACGTGTCCAGACCAGTGGCATGCCTGCTGGCCGGGGGACATGCCGTGTCTGACGCAGAGATCGCCGCGCGGCTGGGCCACAACCTGCAGGAGATTCACCGGGACATCGCGAATGCCTGTGATCGCGCCGGCCGATCGCGGGACGCGGTGCGGCTGGTGGCTGTCACCAAGTACGCGGAATGGAAGTGGGTGCAGCTGCTGAGTCGTCTGCACCAGACTTTCGGCGAAAATCGGCCGCAGCAGCTGTTGGAACGACAGAGACAGCTTCCCTCGGCAGAATGGCACCTGGTGGGGCAGCTGCAGCGGAACAAGGTGCGGCTGGTCCTCGGTCACGCCGCCATGATCCACTCGATCGATTCGCTCCGTCTGCTGGAACGCATTGCCGCGGTGGCTCCGGATCTCCCCTCGCGTCCTCAGCTGCTGCTGCAGGTGAATGTCTCCGGTGAAGCCTCGAAATCCGGGTTTCCACCGGATGAGCTGAAGCGGGAATGGGCGTCCATCTGCCGGTTCCCGCCGGTCGTTGACATCCGGGGCCTGATGACCATGGCACCGGATACAGAAGACCCGGAGGAGGCGCGCCCGTGGTTCCGATCGCTGAATACCCTGAGGAATGAGCTGATTGAATTTCCCGCAGCCCGCGCGGGGAATCTGCAGTTGTCGGAGTTGTCCATGGGCATGAGCGGTGACTTCGTACCGGCGGTCGAGGAAGGAGCGACGCTGGTTCGGATCGGCAGCCGGATCTTCGAGGGACTTCTCACCGGTTCCTGAACACCGCGGCGAATGCCGTGTGTGACCGGCATCGATCTGCTCCCGGCCTCCCGTCCTGCGGGACCGGGGGACTGCGGGACTTCCTGTGGCCACGAGAATTCAGGTGACACGCGCGCGGGTGTCTGTTAGAAGAGGGTGTTCGGCCCACGGGAACAGGCTGGTGGTGCATCATCCCTGCGGCGGCACAGGTCAGGTCATCGGTTGTTGAAAGTCGGGAGACGGTCATGTTGCGGGTTGATGGGAACGTGGTTCGACTGTGTGACGGGATCCCGCGTCGATCGTTTCTGCAGATTGGCGGCCTGGCGATGGGTGGGCTGTCGCTGCCACAACTGCTGCGTGCCGAGCAGGCTGCGGGGGGCGGGGGCGGCGGCGCGGTTCGTCACAAGTCGGTCATCATGATCTTTCTGGCCGGCGGTCCGCCGCATCAGGACATGTTCGATCTGAAACCGCAGGCGCCGGCCGAAGTGCGGGGCGAATTCCAGCCGATATCCACCAGTGTACCCGGGATTCAGATCAGCGAGCTGATGCCTCGGGTGGCGGCCGACATGGAGCGATTTGCGGTCATTCGGTCGCTGGTGGGAGCGGAGAGTCGACACGACTCATTTGAGTGCTGTACGGGCCGTCATTTTTCCAGCAGTCAGCCGCAGGGTGGCTGGCCGGCGATGGGATCCCTGTTGTCACGTCTGGGAGGTCCGGTCGACCCGTCGGTGCCCACATATGTGGACCTGTCGCACCGGATGGCGCACGACCCCTGGAACATCAAGGGTGCGGGTTTTTTGGGCGCGGCGCATGCACCATTTCGTCCGGACGGTGAGTCGATGCAGAGCATGAAGCTGCAGGCGATTTCTGCTGCACGGTTCGGTGACCGCGCGACTCTGCTGACGGAACTGGATCGATTTCGTCGGACGACGGATGAGCAGCGGCAGCGACTGCAGCTGGACAGCTTTACGCAGCAGGCGCTTGATGTTCTGACATCGTCAAGGCTGGTGGAGGCGCTGGATCTGGAACAGGAGCCGGCTGAGATTCGGGCGCGCTACGGCCACGATGACGACAAAGTTCTTGGTTACGGTCTGGAGATGGGATATCAGGCCACGATGTCGCGATTTCTGCAGGCACGGCGCCTGATCGAAGCCGGTGTTCGATGTGTCACCTGCAGTTTTGCGCATTTTGACTGGCACGGTGACAATTTTGGATCCTGCCGCAAGGTGATTCCGCTGCTGGATCAGGGTGTGGCAGCGCTGGTGGCGGACCTGCATGAACGAGGACTGGCGGATGACGTCTCGGTGGTGGTCTGGGGCGAATTCGGCCGGACACCCAAAATTAACAAGGATGCTGGGCGCGACCACTGGCCGCAGGTCCATGCAGCGCTGCTCGCCGGGGGTGGCATGCGCACCGGGCAGGTCATCGGCGCCACAAATCGCCTCGCCGAGGAAGCCAGTGAGCGCCCCGTCCATATGCAGGAAGTCTTCGCGACCCTCTATCACAATCTCGGGATTGACGTTGCCACCGCAACGATTCCCGATCACAACGGACGTCCGCAGTATCTGCTCGACCAGCAGCGCCCGATTTCCGAGCTGGTCTGAGTCCCGACAGCACGCCGAAGTCAGCCGCGGGTGGAAGCCGGCATCCGGGAAAAACGCGACAAGTCCGTTGGCTGACCACCTTCCGCTCAGGC
>SYLK01000353.1 GCA_005809115.1 Planctomyces sp.
GATGCGTCACCTGCACAAAACCGTCGACGGGCTGTCCGCCGACCTTCTGACTGGGACTGTCCGCTGAGGCACACGCCGGGTACTCCGTTTCCAGAGCGATCAGTCGGGTCATCAGCGCGTCGTATTCCCGGTCGGAAATCTCCGGACGAGCCTCGACGTAATACAGGCGGTTATGGCGTTCGATTTCAGCACGCAGCTGCTGGATCGATTCAGGCGGCCCCGGCATCAACATTTTCCAGATCAGAGTATCAGACGAAACGCCACCGTCTGCGCAGTCAGCCCCGGAGCGTATCTTGCGCCGTCAGACCCGGGGGAGATTGATCCGTTTCCGCATCGACGACCGGAACCAGTCCCGGTTTCGCGGCCTGGAGAGTGCGCCAGCGATCGACAGCCATTGCGACCAGTGCCAGAAGCAGAACCACAACCAGCTCCGCCAGCAACAGCTGGTTTCCGTGTCGATCCAGAAGCTGCGCCAGCGGGGCGCGCGGGTCGCTGAACAGCACGGCGATCAGACTCAGCACCGTCACCACAAACACCGCGGTTGCGGGCACCACCAGCTGAAACAGAAGACCTGGCCTGGAACCCGGACGATTCATGATCTACTCTTTCCATGTCTGAGGCACTGATACGTGCGGAGTTCCGCGTACCGGTCGGTCGGGCAGCATGCGGAAGCGGATCCGCCAGCTGCTGCTGCCGCGTAAATGGTGATCGCCGGACCCGCAATACACAACTGAAACCCACGAATTCCGCAGGGTGCGCTGTGACGGAGCGCATGGCCGATGATCTTAATCCACGACCTGCAGTTTTCCTGGCCGCGCGACGGATTTCGGCTGTCGATTCCCGAATTGTCGATTTCCGCAGGGGAAACCGTGGCGATCACGGGGGCCAGCGGCTGCGGCAAGACGACACTGCTGAATCTCATTGCGGGCATCTGTCTGCCACAGTCGGGGACTTTGCGCGTGGCCGACACCGTGATCAGCGACCTGCCGGATGCCGCACGCCGAGAATTTCGACTCCGCAATGCCGGACTGGTATTTCAGGACTTCCGGCTGATCGAATACCTCACAACGTACGACAATGTCCTGTTGCCGTGTCGGCTGAGTCCGGCCGTGAATCCCACGGCGGACTTTCGGGCCCGGGCATCAGCACTGCTCGCCCAGGCGGGGCTCAGTGCGCACAGCAGAAAATCGGTCACGCGGTTGTCGCAGGGTGAACGCCAGCGGGTGGCGATCTGTCGCGCGATCCTCCTGCGACCTCCGCTGCTGCTGGCCGATGAGCCGACCGGAAATCTCGACCCCGAAACAGCAGAACAGATCCTGAATCTGCTGCTGAATCAGGCGGCGGAGCACGGTGCGACGCTGGTCATGGTGACTCATGATCGCTCGCTGCTGTCACGCTTCCGGCGCGTCATCGCGTTTGAGAGTTTTCGCCGGGGACCGGACGGGGCTGGCCCATGATGCGGCAGGCACTGTTCCTCGCGCTGCAGTCCGTCCGGTGGTACCGCTGGCGAACGCTGACCATCGTGCTGTCGCTGTCGCTGGCTCTGTGGCTGCCGATCACCGTCAGACTGCTGCTGCTGCAGTTTCGGACCGACATCACAGCCCGGGCCAATTTTACGCCACTGGTGGTCGGGGCCGCCGGAAGTCGTACAGATCTTGTGCTCCACGCGCTGTATCTGGATACTCCGGCACCGGCCGCGACAACGATGGCAGAGGCGGAATACATCCAGCAGACGGGATTCGCCACGGCGATTCCTCTGCACATCCGCTACCGCACGCAGAGCGCCGGTGGGGCACCGGGTGTTCCGATCGTGGGCACGTCGCTCGAATACTTCGATTTTCGTGGGCTCCGGGTCCGCGAGGGACAGATGTTTTCCGTCCTGGGCGAATGCGTCCTGGGAGCAGCCGCGGCGCACCGGCTGGGGCTGCGTCCCGGTGATACCATCCTGTCGGCGCCTCGCAATGTGCTCAGTCTGGCCGGTGATTACCCTCTGCGCCTGAGCATCACCGGTGTTCTGGCAGCCACCCACTCGGCCGACGACTACGTCGTGTTTACAGATTCAAAGACCGCCTGGGTCATCGACGGAATAGGTCACGGTCACCAGAATCTGACTCAGGCGACCGAAGACGACCTCCTCCTCTCCCGTGACTCAGACAGCATCACGGCGAGCGCCGCGGTCCTGCCGTATACCGAGATTACTCCGGAGAATATCGACTCGTTTCACTTTCACGGGGAGCCCGGAACGTTTCCGCTGACCGCCGTGATCGCCATCCCGGAATCGGAAAAGTCCCGAACACTGCTGCTGGGTCGATACGGAACCGAACGGAGTCTGACTCAGTGCCTGAAACCTCCGGAGGTTGTGGACGACCTGCTGCGCATCGTGTTTCGCGCTGAACAACTGGTCCTGATCAGTTCGCTGGTGATGGGAGTGATTACCGTCATGCTGCTGACACTTGTGCTGTCCCTCTCGCTGCGGCTCCGGGAGGCGGAAATGCAGACGATGTTCCGGCTGGGCTGCAGCCGAGCCACGATCGGCATGCTGTTCGGAGCCGAAATCGTACTGATGCTGACCGCCGCGACGATACTGGCCCTCGTCGCCGCCTGGCTGACACGCCTGATTGCGGCCGAATCGCTGCGCACCCTGCTGTTCTGACTCGCCGGAAAACGGGGCCTTCGGAGGACGGGTTTGAGGTCCGTGGAATTCCGTGGAATTCCGTGGAATTCCGGGCGGAGTTCGCAGCAGCGCCACCAGACACGTTACCACATCCGTCCCGCCGGGTTACGTCAAAATCGGCCACGGGTGTGTGTGAGGGGGGGCAGGAATTCTCAGTCGGTCACCGGGCCAGGCGAACCACGCAGGAACCCGATCAGGTCGGCCAGGTCCTGCAGCGACAGCTGCTGTTCCAGACCATCCGGCATGAGTGACTTTGACAGGGATTTCATCTCGTCAATGTCTCTGCGCAAAATCGCCACATCGACGACAGACGGCTGCGTCTGTCCGGAGGAGGCCGCCGCGGCATTGCGCAGCGTAACGCTCGTGGGATTCTCTCCGGCCAGCAGTCCCGTATGCACCCGGCCATCCGTCGTGGCGACCGTGTACACACTGTAACCACGACTCAGGGAACTCGAGGGATCAAGAATATCGACCAGCAGTGTTTCGTCCGGCCGAGTGCGCACCGCCAGCAGGTCCGGCCCGACCTCCAGCCCCCTTTGTCCCAGCCGGTGACAGTGCGCGCAGGTCTTCTGGAATACGGCTTCGCCGCGGCCGGGGTTCCGTGGCAGTGCGAGCGCCGCAGCATAGGCGCGGATCACGGCGACTCGTTCTTCGCTGGTCCGACTGCCCAGCAGCTGCCGTGCTCGCAGGCGGATGGCGGAGTCGCGATGTTCGGTCAGCTGCTCTCGCCGCAGCGGGCTGATGGCCGCGGGCGCAATCACGCCCCGCTCTACCGCGTCCAGAAACTTCGGAACCCGCTCCTGCCGAGCCACAAACGCGTCCACTGTCGCCTCCTGAACCTGCGGCACCAGACCGTCCCACCCGGACAGCAGCACATCGCAGACTTCGTCCCTGGCTGAGCGACTGATCGCGGTGACGGCGGCAATCTGCAGTTCGCCCGGATGGCGGGTGGAAAGCAGTGGCTGAAGCAATGCTGTCTGCTCCCACGGAGCCGTTGCCAGCAGCGAGACGGCAGCAAGTCGCGCCGCCAGAGGTTGTCCCTCGTCGACCGCTGTCCTGGATGCCGTTTCCCACACCACCTGCATGGCGGGAATGTCATGGAGCTGTATCAGACCTGCAATACGGACGGCAATTTCGGAGACGTCCGGGCAGGGACTGGCCAGCAGACGTTCCAGTCCCCGCACGATGGTCTCGCTGACGACGGGACGGGCGGAACCTCGGTCCAGTCCCGTCGCCAGCCCCTGCAGCAGGACGAGCTGCAGCTCCGCCGCCTGCGGACCTGTCAGCCCGGCGGTGTCGTGCAGAAAACGTCCCACTGCCGCCACATCCCGCCGCGCGCCAACAGTTTCGCCCGCCGGACCGAGCGTGGCCCGGGCCCCCGGTGTCAGTTGTCCGGCGGCAAGCAGCAGAGCGACGAATTCATCTGCCACGGAACCGATCGAACTGGCCACAGCAGCCGCCATCCACGGCTCGGCTCCATGGTCCGCCGCCAGGGCTGCAAGGGCAGCGACGGCGCGCGGATCCCGGCTTTCCCCCAGGGTGAGAGCGGTCTGAATTCTGACTCGCGGATCCGAGTCGGTCGCCAGCGCTGCCACGCGATCCAGGATCATTGGCTGGTCATCCAGCCAGCGTTCGGCCAGCTGCAGGGCATGAACGCGCAGTTCCGCCGTCTCATCTTCGAGCGCCCGCAGCACATCGCCAGGCGTCAGCTGCTGGAGACTGTCCAGCACGTAGAGTGCCTGCAGACGCCCCGGCGGCGTCGTGCGGCTGCGCAACAGACCGGCCTGTTCCGGTTCCGGCGGCATGCCGCCGTGTTCAGTCAGCAGACGCTGGGCGGTGTCACGCCACCAGTGATTCGGATGGTCGAGTAACTCCGCCAGGCGGTCCGGGGCCGCAGCGACCGGCAGCGGCGGACGGTCTCTCTGAACATCCTCGTCTCCCGGCCCGGACGACTCTCCCGACCCGGACGACTCTCCCGGCCCGAACGACTTTCCCTGCCACGACAACCGCCACACACGACCGTGGTCCTGTCCGGCGACAAGTGCTTCGGCGTACTGCTGCTGGAGGAAACGCGGGATGGCCGAGAAGTCTTCGATAATCTCGCGGTACATGTCCACAATATACACTGCGCCATCCGGGCCGATGCTCAGGTTGATCGGTCGAAACCACTGGTCGGTGGACGCGAGGAATTCCGAGGCCGCATTCTCCGGCGCGCGACGGGCCACATAGTCCGCCCCGCTCCGTTCCAGTAGACTGCGATGAATCAGATTGTTCGCCGGATCGCAGACGAAATAATTTCCACGATAAGGCGGCGGAAACGCGTCCGCCCGATAAATCAATGGCCCCGATGAGGCAGTGAACTGGCCGTTCGGCTGTGTTTCCGCAACGCCGTAAAACTGAACCCATGCCGGATCCTCCGCGCGGGCCCTGCGCCACGGATCCGGCTGGCTGATCGGAAACAGCTGTCGGGAAGCAAGGACGGAGATATCGCCCGGAGGTGATTCGACGAACGGATTTCTCAGCAGACAGCGATATGGAAGCGGACTGGTATGCGAAATGATCGTGTGAAAACGGTCGCCAAAGTCAGTCATGGTCAGGCCGAACATCCGCTCTCGCCCCGTGACTGGCTCAATCGCGCTGCCGTCCGGACGGAATCGAAAATCCGTCTGCCCGATCATCACCGGTGACCTGAGACCAGGTCCCGTGATCTCGCCTCCACCACCGCCAGCGGCCACATAGATCCAGTTGTCCGGCCCCGGTCGCGGATTGTTGATCCCTCGCTCGATCAATTCACGAGCGAATCCGGTGAAGATCGTTTCCCGGACTTCGGCCTGTCCATCACCGTCGCGATCTGCCAGGAACACGATGTCCGGGGCACAGATCACAATCATCCCGCCGCGTGCCGGCGTCAGCCCGTAACACGGCGGCAGCCGATCAGCCCACACATCGGCGCAGTCCATCCGGCCGTCGCCATCCGTGTCACGCAGCAGCCGGACGGTGCCGAACGTCTCTCCTGCGGCCGCGACCCGGGACTCCGCTGTGGCCTGTCGAACTCGACGAACCTCACGGTCCAGTCGGCCGGTCCGGTTCAGCTCCACGATGTCCAGATATCCGTCCAGATTGTAACCATGAATTTCGCAGACAAACAGCCGGCCACGCTCGTCAAAGGCCACCGCGGTCGGGTCGCGGATCAATGGCTCCGACGCAACCAGGTCCATCCGAAATCCCGGCGGCATCCGAATGCACTGCAGACTCTCAGCCGGCGATTTCGGATCTGGCCGGTCCGAGGCTGGTACAATCTCTTCGCCTCGACTTGACCATGTCGCGAGGGCCACGACGACGCACCCCGCAATGTGCCAGGGAAACCCGCTGCGACGTCGCTGCCGAAAATCCAGTGCGTTCAAACCATGTCGTGGCATACCTTCACTCCGAAGCAGCAGTCACGCCTGACGAAAGACACGGCTGGACTGTGATTCAGACCGGCCGCAGAGTGAACTTCTCGCGACTCCGGACGCCGGGTGCAAGTCTCTCGGCCTGCGACACGCTGCGCCACGGCTCGGTCGAGGTTTCAGAAACCGCAGTCTGTCGGCAGCCGCAATCGATTTCGTGAGCGAATTCTCCTGTCGCGATCCACTTTGTCAAAATGACAATGGCGGAGGGCAGCCGCGATGCTCTGATTGCAAACGTTTCAACGAAAAGATGCTCTGACCCGAATACTCCCCCCAAACACACAACTCCAGCAATATCCTTAAAACACATAGCCACATCACGTTACGTCATTCCACGAATTTTCTTGCTCTCGCGGCGCGAATCTGGCACACCATTGGCAATGTAAGTATCACAGTGACAACGGCAGTCCTGATCGATGTTGACGGGACGAGGGGTCACAACGCGAAGGTATGCACAGGAGGTAACAGGTCATGCTGGTACTGTCGAGAAAACAGGAAGAAACCATTCGTATTGGCGATGACATTGTCATCAAAGTGATCAAGACGGGACACGGGACAGTGAAGATCGGGATTGTCGCGCCGTCGAGCGTTCGGGTCCTGCGAGGCGAACGCGTCGCCTGCGAGAAGCCGGAACCCGTGCCATGTATCCCACCTCTGCTGACCGGACGAGTCCTGTCGGATCAGTATCCACACGTCGCCTGATGACGGTCAGCCGTCGTCCGCTGCTGCGTGCAGTCTTCGGAACAGAAGATGAGTTTTCTCTGGCTTGTGAGTGTTTGGCAACAACGAAAGATGTGGCAGGTTTTTCAAGGAGCGATGGACATGATGGCCTTTCCCCGAATCTTCAGTCTCTGGATTGCTGCCATGGTACTGGCAGGATCTGCAGCACCAGCACAATTCAACCGGCCCGCCGGACAGTGTGTCAATGGTCGGTGTTACCGGAATCCGGAACTCAGCCGGGACGCCGATCTCGACCGGTTTCAGAATTCAGTCGATGACGAGTTTCCGGAAGATCCGTTCAGCGCTCCGTCGGCTCGTGAATTCCGACGAGATCCATTTCGTCGTCCGGACCGGGAGGAATTCCTGAAAGGTGACCGACGGTCGCGTCCCGCCGGGTTGTCAGGACGTCCTGAAAACCAGGAACGGCGGTACCGGGTGCCGCTGGATCGGACCGACGAGCGGGAACTGGATCCGTTCGTGCCGGCACCCGCACCGCGCGGCCGGGTGGATGATGAAGCAGCGGCGATCGACGCGTTGATTACCGCCCGTTATCAGAATCCGGTGAATGTGCGGGCCGTGAAAGGCATGTCAGCCAGTCAGGCTCTGAACCTGTATGTCGAGGTGTCTCAGCGGATTGACGCACGCCACATGCAGCCGTCCACTTACGATCTGAGAATGCGGCGTGCACTGCGGAATCTGACAATCGCTCTCGACAATCCCGTGTTCAGCGAAGCAATGGGAGTAGACACCGGTTCGTTTCGGACTGACAGTTTCCGCAATCTGCTGGGGGATCTGGCCGAATCCATGCGAATCGGCGGCTTCGAGGACTCCAGAAACTTCCTGGTATCGGTGATGCGGCAGGCCGAGTCGGTGCCGGGACTCACGCCCAGCGCCGTGGCATTCGAATTCGCCAGCGCCAGCCTGGATACTCTGGACAAGTTCTCGGGCCTCGAGCCTTCAGAGACGACTGCCGGTCGTGGCACACAGTCGGAGTCGGATGTTCGCAGCGCGTCGCTCGAAGAAGAGATCGTCGGTATCGGTGTGGAAGTGAAAGTTCATGATCGGGGACTGGTCGTTGCCAAGGCGCTGCGTGGCGGTCCGGCACTGGAAGCGGGACTGCAGTCCGGTGACGTCATCGTCGCCATCACCGGTCGCAGACTGGAAGGAATGCCGATGGCCAGCAGTGTCGATCTGATGAAAGGGCCGGCTGGCAGTGAGATGTCGCTGCGAGTCTCACGTGCCGGGCGGGGGGAACGCGACTTTGCCGTCACCAGACGCCGAGTTCGGGTGTGGACTGTGAACGATGTGCGGATGCTGCCGGGTACAGACGTGGCCTATCTGAGTCTGAGTCGGTTTGCCCAGAACTCAACCGCCGAACTGGATCAGGCCCTGACAGAACTGCATCACCAGGGCATGAAATCGCTGGTGATCGATCTGCGGGGCAATCCCGGCGGACTGCTCACCACTTGTGTTGAAATCAGTGACCGATTCCTGCCGTGCGGCACAATCGTGTCAACGAAAGGACGACTCGATTCGGATAATATGCACGAACAGGCTACCCGGAGCCGAACCTGGAGCACTCCCATCGTCGTTCTGGTTGACGGTGACAGTGCCAGTGCCAGCGAGATCTTTGCCGCTGCCATCCAGGAAAATGATCGCGGGATCGTGGTGGGAACCCGAACCTATGGCAAGGGAACCGTACAGACACACTTTCCTCTGAATGCGATTGCAGGAAACCTCCGACTCACAACTGCCAGT
Organism: Planctomyces sp.; assembly: GCA_005809115.1. GTDB lineage: Bacteria > Planctomycetota > Planctomycetia > Planctomycetales > Planctomycetaceae > F1-80-MAGs062. Next base: position 8,602 of record SYLK01000353.1, read on the forward strand.
TTCTACTCACCCAACGGTCGACCGATGACCGGAGAAGGAGTGACCCCGGACGTGGAACGCACTGACGCAGACGGCGTCGAGAACGGCGACGAAGTGCTGGAGGAAGCTGTGGAGATTGCCCGCAGCCCGCGGCTGAAGGAAATGGCACAGGCCGCCGGTAAATGTCGCACCGGGGCCATCTCCCGCACACGCAGCTCGTCCCTCGATCAGATCATTGACCCGGGTGCCGCCACAATCAGCATCCGCTGAATGGCTGTCCCTGCCATTCACCGTGAACGAACCACGACGGTTCCTTCCGGCATTCCCAGCAGTCTTCTCATGAAGAGAGGTTTCGATGCCACCTGAGTTTCTGCATCATCGCAGTTCGCTGACGGAAATTGAAAACATAACACCGGTTGACTGAGACTTGCCATCAGTCAACCGGTTTTGCGTTTTTGCTGCTGTCAGTGCTGAGATTCGCGAAGCAACGTCCCCATCCAGAAGACAGCGGTGCCCACCAGCAGCGATGCAGGCATGACGACAAGAGGAATGCCGAAGCAGAGCTGAAACACAACCAGCGCCGGCAGGGCGCCAAGCACGGCCAGCTGCAGAATGAGCCCCAGATGCTGCTTCATGATCGCAACCGAGCCAGCCGGTGGAACAAATCGAAAAGCCGCACGGGAATTCCTGTGCGGCACAGAACGACAGAAATCGCGGATCGGTCAGACACCGCAACGCGCCTCGACAACGCCATTCCTATTTGGCTGTCAGTTTCGCCACTGGAACTTCAATCGGCTTCAGATCCGAGACTTTCCCCTTTGTGACCTTCGCTTTGTATTTCCGATCGATGTAGCCCATCTTCTCGTGCCATACCACGAATTCGTGATCGCCATCCGGCAGGTTCTCGATCGTGAATTTCCCGTCCTTGTCCGTGATCGCCGCGTACGGATGATCAAGAATCATCCAGTAGGCAATCATCCAGGGATGATAATCGCACTTGACCTGTGCGGGAATCCGTTCGGCCAGCTTGCAGGCGACGTCGACACCCTTGCCCGCCGGGGTTTTTGGTGCGATCAGCACATTGACGGCATTATTCTTGACCGGATACGTGTGCGTATTGTGAGCGATGCTGTCGCTGGAGATGACCTCCACGGTCTGCCCGGCACGGACGATCATCGCATGGGGCAGGAAGGCGCAACCCTTCTGATCGAAGATGACCTTTTTCGCGGCCGGTTCCTTCAGGTCCGGATGAATCGATTTCGGGGCTTTGGCGAGGTAAATGAAGGCATTCGCCAGGCCCTTTGATTCCTTGTCAATGATCAGCTCGTCGCTGTAAGTGTCTGCGGCGGCGCACACTTCTGCGTCTTTGATCACAGCGCCCTTCGCATGCAGCAGAACACGATCCGGAATCTCACCGGTGACCACAATCTGGCCCGAGATTCCTCCCCAGTCGGCAGCCATCGTGCCAGAGGTACACACAAGCCCGCACAGAGCAGCGATCCACATTCGCTTCATTGCACCGATTCCCTTTGACGTTTTTGTGACAGATGAACGTTTTGTGACGAACAGCAGGCCTGACGCCCGCCCGATTCGCGTTCAGCAGAACTTCCCCCGGGGACGGACAGAGGCCAGGCACTGCGATTCCCGTCTCCGAGTCTTTAGCGTTCTCAGAAGTCTGAGATCCGCTCTGTGATTGTAGAACGGGGGACCAGTGAAGTCGAACCTTTCTCAGCGTGGTTGCTGCGAAGACCAGACGACCTTCCCAGCCCTGAGAACTCATGCCCCGGAGACCTCAGCGGTGCACATGGTTTGCACGATGCACGGCGGAGTGTCAGACTCCGAACTCACCTTGTCGCCGCTCGCCTGGCGGGCCGGCATCCAGCAGGAGCCGATAACAGATGCTTTCCCGACTGGCCACGTACACATTACTGGGGATCGAAGCACTCCCTGTCGAGGTTGAAGTTGATATTTCTCCGGGTGCTTTGCCGAAGACCATCCTGGTTGGTCTGGCCGAAGCCGCCGTGAAAGAGAGCATTCACCGGATTGAGCGCGCGCTGGTGAACAGCGGCTATGGCCGACCGGAGAATCGGATTGTGATCAACCTTTCGCCGGCCGACCTGCCGAAAGATGCGGCGGCCCTGGATCTGCCGATCGCTCTCGGGCTGCTGGTGGCAGACAGCCAGATCGAACCCGATGCGGGTCGCAAAGCCGTCTACGTGGGCGAGCTGGCTCTGGACGGCAGCGTCCGACCGGTGCGGGGCGTCCTGTCGATGGCGCTGGCAGCTCGGGATGCGGGGATGTCGCAGATAGTGGTCCCGACGGCCAATGCCGCAGAGGCGGCGGTGGTGGAGGGGATTGATGTGATTTCGGTGGCCCTGCTCGCCGAAGCCGTGGGGTTTCTGACAGGAGACCTGCCGCTGGACCCGGTTGAGTTCAGCTGGCAGGCAGCGCGTGCGGACTACGGCCACTACGACATTGACTATGTCGATGTCAAGGGGCAGGAAACGGCGAAACGTGCGGTCACTGTCGCCGCGGCGGGGTGCCACCATCTGCTTGAGATGTTGATGAATTACACCTGACACGGATGGGTTGGAACGGTAAACTCAGGCTGCCGTGAATGAACACGGGGAAAGAAGCCTGAAGCAATGCCCACTCCCAAAGTCTATTCGTACATTCGGTTCAGCACCTCCGATCAGATCAGGGGTGATTCTCTACGCCGCCAGCTTCAAAAAACCCAAGCATGGTGCGAGCGTCACGGCTATACGCTTGAGCGTGTCAGCTTCAGAGATTTGGGAGTTTCAGCCTTCAAAGGCGATAACGCAACGGAGGGCAAGTTGGGGGCCTTCATTCAGGCCGTTGACTCAGGCGCGATCAAAAAGGGGTCGATTCTTGTCATCGAAAGTCTCGACCGTCTTACCCGGCAGGAAGTCCCAGATGCGTTGGAACTCTTCCTCGGAATTCTGCGCCGCGGAATCGTCATCGTCACCCTTGAACCTGAAGATAGGTTTGAGCGGAAGACGCTCAACGAAATCCAACTCATCATTGCAATCGTGATTCTGAGTCGCGCTTACAACGAATCCGCAACCAAGTCTGTTCGCGTTCGCGATGCCTGGGATGAGAAACGCAAGAACATCAAAGACCGCCCCTTGACCAAGATGGGGCCAAGTTGGTTGAAGCTCGAAGGAGGAAAATGGAAAAAAGTGCCGGAGAAGGTGGCGTTGGTCAAGAAAATCTTTCAAATGGCAACCCAAGGATGGGGTGTCAACCGCCTTGTTAAGCACCTGAACCAGAAACAAATCCTGAGTTTGAGAGGTAAGAAATGGGGTGCAAGCTCCGTCCTCAAGATTCTCCACAATCGGTCAACCATTGGATAATTTACGCCACGCCACGGGCGGGGTGGGACGACGCTTTCCAAGCGTCCCGTTGCTGGAGACATGATTCCCGATTACTACCCGGCCATTTTGACCGAAGCCGAGTTCTACGCCGCCCAACTCGCATTGAAGAATCGCACGCAACAGGCGGGACGCCAAGGGGTAAAGGTTACGAATCTTTTCCCAAAGAAGCTGTTCTCAGCAGATGGTCCATTTTCAATGACCATCACGAACAAAGGAGAAGGTCCAAGTCTGGTAAGCTCAGGTGCGTCGAGAGGGATTCAGGGAAAGTACATCAGTTTCAATTACGAGGTTTTTGAACGTGGATTTCTCGGCTGCGTGAGCGGGTTGACCCCGGATCAGATATTCCCGAACACAAAGGCATCGCAGAAAACTGACGAATTGGCCAACGCGCAAGGTAGCCTTGCGGCAATCGAACATCGCTTAGACGAGATCAACAAACTCATCGACGCTGATTCTGACTATCAAGCCTTGATGCCATCGGTCAAAAAGCTGAGTCAGCAGCGAAAGCAAACGGAAGCACAAATTGAGGCAATCAAGGCGGAACTCACCAGCGAACGTCACGAAACCCTGGCTTCGGCGAACAACTTGATTTCCATGCTGCACACCACGAAAGGGGACGAACTGATTGACCTTCGGCTTCGGCTTCGTGCGGCATGGGAACAGCACGTTCGTCGCCTGCGATTTCAGCAGTTTCGAGGCCCGCAGTCGGGGTGCCGGAATGTCGGGATGTAAGCCCTCCGGACTCGTCGCAGGCGATTTTTTGCGTGCGGA
>SYLK01000354.1 GCA_005809115.1 Planctomyces sp.
ATGTCTGAGTCAGCACGAGCCGACGCAGCAGTCGCTTTGTGGACCAGCCCTGTCGCCGCAGCTCCGCGGCGGTAAAGTCCAGCAGATCCGGGTGGGAAGGCTGCTCTCCCAGATGACCAAAGTCGTCCGGCGTCGCCACCAGGCCGGCTCCGAAAATCCACTGCCAGAGACGATTGCCATAGACACGGGCCGTCAGTGGCTGGTCGTCCCGCAGCAGTGATTCTGCCAGCTCCAGCCGACCGCTGCCGGAACTGGCAGCCACGTCATTCCGACCAGCGAACATCTGCAGAAAATCGGGCGGGACCAGTTCTCCAGGAACATCGACATCTCCCCGAACACTGATCGGATATTCCAGACGCCGGGTCTCCCGTTCATCCATGCCCGTTGCGGTGCGGGCGAATGCGATCGAGGCTTCGGTGCGACGATACCGGGCGAGCAGTTCTGCGAGTCGACTGCCGGTTTCCGCTTGGTTCGGCAGCCGTCTGTTCTGCAGCAGCCAGTTCAGAAGTGGGACGTCGGCCGCACGGGGGTGCCCTTCGCACCAGCGCCGGACAGCGTCTTTCAGCCACTGGCTGACTCGCTGTTCGGCCTGCGGTTCGGTTTCTGGTCCCGGTGCCCCGTAGAGGTCTGCGAACGGGTCGAGCAGATCCGGAGGAGTACCGGGTTCTTCGTGGGCAACGATTGCTGTGATCCCGAGCCAGCTCCGCTTGTCGAATCCCGGGTCGGAATAGGGCAGTCCGTCGGACAGCCCGATCCGCGGTGGAAAATTCGGGTTCAGTGCCGTTGTGGCGAACTCCACGGTCACCCCGGTCACCCCGTTCTTCAGTTGCGGATCCGCAAAGGACTTCCAGACGGGCACCGCAGACTTCAGGAATCCGATTTCTTCGCTCTTGAACCCGTTTGCCTGCACGACGAGATAACCACCATATTCGCCGCCGGACAGTTGAAGGCTGATGTGCGATCCGGGGATCGTGTGCTGAGGCGGCAGGCGCAGCGCGCCGGGCAATTTCGAGGACAAGGCGTGCGTAAAGACCCCGCCTGGCAGCAGTCTCTCAACGACCGTATTGTCGGCCAGCGAAATCAGGGGAGTGGCCTGATCGACGTAGCCGTGCCGCATGCCATCGCCCTCGATCACCCAGCCGACCGGGAATCCGGGGCTGGAGAAGTCCGTGAGCAGCTGAAAACGCTGACTCTCCGCCAGCCGAGTGGCTCGCAATGCGCCCCATTCCGCGGCCAGTTCCTTCCATCTCGGCACTCGCCGGCCGGTGGCTGTCGACAGCTGCACCAGCGGATAGGCCACGTCTTCCGGCCGGAGACCAGAGTTCTTGGCACTGTCCGGTGTCGGCGTCAGCGCGTTCAGTGACCAGGCTGTTTCGTCCTGCAGTGTGCCGAGCCACTGTGCTGCCAGTTCGTCGCGAATTTCCTGCCGCAGCGTTTTCAGCATTGCCAGAGCCGTGTCGTTCCGGCCCGGTGCGTCGATGACCCGGGAAGTCCAGCGAGGTCTCATGAACACGGCCGCGAGTGAATAGTAGTCCCGCTGAGAAACCGCCTCGAACTTGTGGTCATGACACCGCGCGCAGGCAACCGTTGTCGCCAGAAACGCCTTCGAAAAGGCATCGATCCGGTTGTCGACCATCTGCTGGTGAATTCCGTTGAACATCAGGCTGCCACCTTCACGATTCTCACCCAGGTGGTAAAACATCGGTCCGATGAGGCTCTCATTCAGGTGCAGCAGCGAGTCGATTCGGGGAGCGGGCAGCAGATCCCCGGCCAGCTGCTCACGGATCATCTGATCAAATCCCACATCCTGATTGAAGGCTCGGATCAGGTAGTCGCGGTATTCGTGTGATCCATTTGCCGGGTTATCGCTTTCGTATCCGTAGGTGTCTGTGTAGCGAACAACGTCCATCCAGTGACGCGCGAACCGTTCGCCAAAGTGCGGGGATGCCAGCACGTCGTCCACCAGATGCTCGTAAGCCGCGTCTGCGTCGGTCTCCCAGTCCTGCAGGAACCGACTTTGCTGCGCCAGTGTGGGCGGCAGTCCCGTCAGGACGAATGTCAGGCGACGCAGCAGGACGGACGGTTCGGCTGATGGCGCCGGTGCCAGCCCGGCCCGTTCGAGTTGAGCCAGCACAAACTGATCAATCGGATCCCGAGACCAGGTGGAGTCGCGGACCTGCGGCACAGCGGGGACGTTCAGGGGCTGCAGGCTCCACCACCCGAGTCTCGAGGCGAAAGCGGTGCTCCATGGAGTCCCTGACGTCGGCAGTCCCGCAGTGGGTTCTGCCCGCGGGTCGGGGGCTCCGCGGCGGATCCAGTCCCGCAGGATCGCCAGTTCATCCGCCGGGAGCGGATTGTCCGGCGGCATCCGGAGATCCTTGTCGGCGTAACTGACGGCTCTGATCAGCAGACTGTCTGCTGGATTGCCCGGTATGATGGCGGCGCCGCGGTCACCACCCTGCTGCCAGCCCGGGCGGGAGTCCAGCCGAAGTCCACCTTCCTGCTTTTCTGGTCCGTGGCAGCCGAGGCAGCGTTGAATCAGCAGCGGACGAACGGTGGATTCGAAGCTGGCATGTCCCTCGGGATCCGTCGACTGCAGATCACCGGATATCCCCCGGGTCGTGAACGTGTCAATGACGCAGAGTAATCCGAACACGCATGTGATGGCCGCCCGTCCTGGTTGCGTCATGGATTGCCACTTCCTGACTCTGAAATGGGGTCACCGGACTTTCGGGTCGCTCAAGTCCGACTGCTGCACACTCGGTGCACCCATTATTGTGGCATCATCGCTCCGCCGCAATCAGGTCCGGCTGCCGTGAGAAATCCTCCGGACACAACGTCAGTCGTCTGGCGCGTCGCCGTCCTTGATGACGAACCTCGCGGTGAGCCGTGCGATATCTGTGGCCAGGCCGGCGGACCGGACCGATCGCAGGACTTCGTCAAAGTCCTTATACGCGGCTGGTGCCTCGTCCCTCTGGTAGGTGCGGCAGTTCGTCAGAATATCGAGTTCGGCAAACTTCCGGTCGATCGACTGCTGATTCAGTTCACGGATGGCGCGTTTTCTCCCCAGGACCCGCCCAGCTCCGTGATTCACACTGTAGCGACTGATCGAGGCACCGGGATCAGCCACCATGACACAGGAGCCGGCCTGCGGATTTCCCGGCAGCAGAACCGGATGACCGGTCGCTTCATAGATCGTCCCTTTCAGCGCCGGATGACCGGCCGGGAACGCGCGAGTCGCTCCTTTGCGATGCACCCAGGCCAAACGGTTGTCCACGATTTCGCGGCGTGCAATATTATGGCTGATGAAGTACACCAGGTGGCCGGTCACGCCCGGAATAATCTCCTGAAACGCCTCCAGCACCAGGGCATTGATCAGCAGGTGGTTGACAGTCGCAAAATTGGCGCCCAGCGCCATATCGTCCAGATAATCATCGGCTTCGGGTGATCCCAGCGGAGCGTAAACCAGTTCGCGGTCGTTTCCGGGCAGCGGAATGTTCCACTTCGAAAAGTGGTCCTGCAGTGCACGGAACTGGCCGGACGCCAGCGTATGACCAATCCCGCGCGATCCGCAATGCGACAGAAACGCGACCCGGCCATCCCGCAGCCCGAAAACCTCGGCAGCTGTTCGCGCGCGTTCGTTGTCGGCGATCCGCACGACTTCACATTCACCGAAGTGATTGCCGCCGCCATACGAACCCAGCTGCATCATCCGATCCCCGAATTTCTGACGAAAGGTACTCGCCCGCAGGAGGTCGTCCAGTCGACTGCCAAGTGCGTCGCCTGTGTCATCGTGACCCACGTGAAATGCATCTTCGCACCGGTCCGCCCAGTCGGTCGGGATCCCGAGCTGGCTGCAGACATCTGACGAAGCGCCTTCGGTCAGTACCTGATGACCGAGGGACTGACTGACCAGTCGCGACTTCGGGACGTGCCGCTGCCCACGACCGGCGCCGGTCGGAATTCTCTCGCAGACTGCGTTGATGATCGCCCGCCGGGTCCGCGGGTCATTCACTTCATCTGCCGGAAGATCGAGCTGCAGCAGGCTCATCGAGCATTTGATGTCGACACCCACGGGACCCGGATAGATATGCGATGGCGACACCAGGACGCAGCCCACCGGTGCACCGTATCCGCAATGGGCATCCGGATTCAGGACCAGGTCTGTCACGCCCGGAGCCATGCGCGAGTTTACGGCCTGCTGCAGGCAGACATCATCAAATGTTGCCCGAATTGACTCCGTCCCGATCACGGTAATCGGTCTGCCGACAGAACCCGGAATCGGCAGTATGGCCGTGGCTTCTCCCGTACTGATCATGTCATGCGCCATGTTTCTGCCCTGAGTGAGTGTGAGACGGGAATTCTGACAGTGCGCAACAGGTCCGGGTTCAGCAGATCCCGGAGCGAACTGTCGTCGCGGACACAAAAACTGTCAGACGCTGTCTCTGAAGTTCACCCTTCGGCGTTCGGCGTTCGCCCTTGACCGACAACCGGACAGAGCGGTTCGCGTGGGGGTGCGGCGCACAGACTCGGTCGGTACCGGTTCTTCCGAGCGACTGACCCGGTGCCACCGGCGCGGGCGCGCTGCTGAGATGAGGGCGTTTGTGGCGCGATGAGTGCAGGCCTGCGGAAAGGCCCATCCATCTCAGGCGGGCGCTTCCCGTCAGTTTCCCGCAGATCATCCCGGAGCCCGACCGTGTCAACTGCGGTCGGGATCGAGACGAGAATGGCCGGGTGGGCCGAAGGTCTCAGACAGCGACAACCCTGCACATCGACCGCTGTCCCGGGGAATATCCGGTAAGCTCGTCGGCGCGCCTCAGGCGTCGTCGTGGACCGTCCAGCACCGGACCGTTTCAGTGTGTTGCCAATGGATCCAGCGGCATCATCATTGCTGCCTGCGGATAATACGGTGCGTACCCCGTAATTGTCGGCGGCACGGCCAGGGCCGTGGCCGGCATTCCCCCACCATAAAGACCTGCAGACGGATAGCCACCGGGCGCGTATCCTGTGGGACCGCAACCCGTATTGCAGCCGCCGCACTGACCGCCACTGTTATAGCCACCATATCCGTGATGCAGACAGCAGCCGCTCAGAGATAACGTGATGAACAATCCAACACAGAACTTGAGTACCCGGGACATTGAGATTCCTCCGAGACGTGGCCGATTTGCCGGACAACTGGCGGGAAAGGGTGAATGCGTGATTTCGAGAGGTTTTGTCAGGCCGTGCCAGTTCGGACAGGCTGACCCGTGTCACAGGGAAACGGGGGAGAAATCGACGGTCATTCGTGATGAGAGACGAGAGAGGACTGCTGAACGGCCAGAATTGCTGTTCGAGCGAGCGGAAAATTACGAGAATCGGCAAAACAGGTCAAGAGCGATTTTTTCCCGGCAGAAAACGGAATTTCCGTGCCGTTCCAGGGTCTCCCGGCGATAATTTTGTCGGTATTTGCTGCGGCTGTCTCAGGCTGAACTCCCATGTTGATCTGTCGCTCTGACGTTCTGACACAACCTGAGCTCGCTGAACTGACTGCTGTGACCCGTCAGTTCGGACAGCACTTCCACACGGCCGGCAGGGTGTCGGGAGGATTCAGTGACGCCAGCGTCTACCGGATTGAAGTGGCCGGTCAGCAACCGCTGGCGGTGCGAAGGACACCGACCACCAGTGCCGTTGAACTGAGCCGGCTCACGGCGCTGCACCATCTGCTGAGACACGTCTCACAGCGGGGTGTCACCGAGGTGCCTGTTCCGCTCACGGTTGAGCCGGGTCCCGGCCTGCCATCCAGCCTCACACCGGAGACAATCGTGCGACGTCCATCCGGCTGGTGGCACGTCGAGCCCTGGCTGCCCGGCAGTGCCTGTGCAGGACAGCAGCTCAGCGCAGTGCAGATCGACAACGCCGTCGAACTGATCCATCGGTTTCACACTGCCGCGGCTGACTTTGCAGCCCGCCAGACGCCCGATTGCCGGTTCTCTCTCAGGATCGGAATCTCTCCGGCGGTAACCCGGCGACTTGAGCTGGTGGAACGTCTGGCAGCAGGCGACCTGTGGCGGCTGCAACAGGCGGTCGCCTGCGATCAAGCAGCCGCGTTCGCCACACCGGCCGGGGAGTTCTGCAGTCTGCTGGAGAAAGCTGTCCCGCGCCTGCTCGCCCGGCTCCGCAGTCTGGCGCGAAGGCATTTTCCCCTGCAACCCGTGATTCGCGATCTCTGGTCAGCTCACATCCTGTTTACCGAAGACCGTGTCACCGGACTGATCGACCTGACCGCCGGCAGCACAGATCATGTTGCCGTCGATCTGGCTCGCCTCCAGCGCAGCTGGTTTGCCGCCGACTCCGGCCGTATTTGCTCACTGATCTCCCGCTGGCAGCGACTTCGTCCATTCTCGGCCGCCGAGTACGAGCTGCTGAGTGTTCTGGATGAAAGCTCCGTATTCCTCAGTCCGTGCACCTGGCTGCAGCGGCGCTATCGGGAGCACCAGACGCTGGCCACCTCCAGGCCACTCGTGGTCGCGCGATTCCGGTCTCTGGTGCAGGTCGCGACGGGCTTCGAGCCGCTGTAGAATCCGCGTCTGCACGCCGATGCTCCCGCAGCCCCGGAAAAAATCACTCGTCCGTGGTGCCACAGCGTCGGGACACTTGCCCTGATACGGTTCGGCCCGACAGAATCCGTGGCATGAAAATCGCCATGATCACAGCCGGAGGCGCAGGGATGTTCTGCGGCTCCTGCATGCAGGACAATACGCTGGTGCGGACCCTGAGACGCGCTGGTACCGACGCACTCCTGGTTCCCACATATACCCCGATTCGTGTGGATGAAGAAAACGTCAGCAGTCGGCGCGTTTTCCTGGGAGGCGTCAATGTTTATCTGGACTCCGTTCTGCCGGGATGGAAGCGGCTCCCGCCGGGACTGACCCGATGGCTCAATCTGCCCGGTATCATCCAGCTGCTCACACGGTTTGGCGGCCGCACTGAGGCATCACGCCTGGGAGCACTCACGATCGACCTGCTGCAGGGATCCCTGGGGCCGCAGCGTCGCGAAATCAATGAGATCGTCGCATACCTCTGCGACGATCTCAGACCTGATCTGATACTGTTCAGTAATGCCCTGCTGTCCGGTATCGTCCCGAGTCTCCGCACGCGATTCCGCGGACCTCTGCTGACACTGCTGCAGGGCGATGATGTGTTTCTCGAAGCGCTGGACACCAGATACCGGTCTCAGGCGATCGAGCTGGTCAGCCGAAACTGCCGGAACTTCGATGGTCTGCTGACTCACAGCGACTATTATGCGCAATTCATGCAGTCTTATCTGTCCCTGTCGGCAGCGGTCTTCCGGCGGATTCCTCTGACAATTGATGGTGATGGGGACATCGCCAGGGATGTCGCAGCGGGCTTCAGCGACGAGGCCTCCCGGGAAGATCAGCGACTCAACTCCGACCTGCACCACCGGCACTCGTTCACCGTCGGGTACTTTGCCAGGATTTGCCCGGAGAAAGGAGCACACGTTTTTCTGGAGGCCGCGGCCGCCCTGCTGGCGGCCTCGGACGAATTCCGGTTTACCATCGCCGGCTACCTTCCCGAACAGCACCGCAGCTGGTTCTCTGAGAAACTTCGGGCGTTACAGGACCGGCACGGGACAGAACGTCTGTGCTGGGCGGGCAGTCCGACGAGTCGTCAGGAAAAGCTCCGCATTCTGAGATCGTTCGACGTCCTCTGTGTGCCCACGATCTATCGGGAACCCAAGGGGCTCTATGTGCTGGAAGCCGGACTGTGCGGTGTGCCGTCGCTGCTGCCGAACCACGGCGCGTTTCCCGAGCGCCTGCAGGCACTTGGTTTCGGCACGTTGTTCCGGCCCGACGTGGCAGGAGACCTGGAACGCGCCTTGACTCATCTGGCACGGCAGGGTC
>SYLK01000355.1 GCA_005809115.1 Planctomyces sp.
GACCAAAAAACAACTTCGCCGAGAAACGCTGCTTGAAACCCTCGCCAAAGCCGCCGAGGCCACGATCGGAAAACAGTCAAAAGAAGGGCAGGCCGCTTGATTGACTGACCTTCATCACCGGGATTTTGTTGTTATAGGGGCGAGCCCGACGGAAATCCGTGGCGCTCAAGGGTAGCTGCTGGTAGCCTGCCAGTTGTGATTCCGCCGGGGCGAGCCCGACGGAAATCCGGCCGGCCTCCTTCGGGCCTCGCCGATTTGTGTTGTCTTCCTGAATCGGATGTGTGCTGCCGGTGTTGCCGGTGATGAACGGACACGACATTCTCAGGTGGCGACGTGGCTTTGCTGCACCGGAGGTCGTGATGCCATGTCACGACGACTGCGGCGGGAAGGAACCAGGCTGGCAAATCCGGGGGGAATTGAGGATCGCGCAGAATATTCGGTGTTGTTGTCGAGAAGTTTCGGCGCCTGTCCTGAAATCCGGGCTGAGAATTCCTTGCTGACCGCACTGCTGCGGGGCTGTCAGACAAGCGGGACTTCGCTGAAGGCTGCATCACCAAACACACGTGAATCGGAGACCGTTACCGTGAACACTGCACGCATTCAGAGCCGCGGACCTTCACGTGGCGAACGCCGGGGGGCGGCGCTGGTGGAAATGGCCGCCTGCCTTCCGGTCTTCATGCTGACGCTGCTGGGAATCATCGAGTTTGGGCGCGCGATGTCAGTGGCGCAGATGCTGAATGCTGCGGCGCGTGAGGGATGTCGTGCGGCCATCCTCGACGGTTCCACCGACGCTGCGATCACCTCCATGGTCAGCCAGCAGATTGCCAGTACGGTGAACTGCGCAACACAGTCCGTGAACGTCGCCATTACGGTCACTTCCGGCACGTCCGGCAGCCCGGTCGTCAGCTTGTCGGCCGCCAGGCCGCGGGACGCGATTGCGATTTCTGTCAGCGTGCCGCATTCGGCGGTGAGCTATTCCGTGAGCCGCTGGCTGCAGGGCCGGATGCTGCGAGGTCAGTGCACGATGCGCCATGAGTAAACGGAAATCAGTCCTCCCCTGCAGTGTCGATTGATTTGCGCCTTAACAGAAATCCCATTCAGGAGTCCAAACAGATGAGACCAGGTACGTTTCGTTGCGCGGCTGTTTTCGGGTGGCGCTGCACACTGCTGGCAGCAGCTGTCTGTGTCCAGATGACTCTGTCGGGGCTGAGTGCCCAGGAACGGAGGCTGGTGCGGGTCGAGGAAGACTGGATGGCACTGATCAAAGAGACGGACTGGGAGTCATCCTCACCGCAGATTATCAATTCAATTTCCCCTGTCGGTTCACTCAACGGCAGTTATGGGATGATCGAGCTGAACCACACGACCGCTCCCGGGTTTCAGGCCGGCGGGATTCAGCTGCAGGCGCGTCGAGACGATGTCCTGACAGACTTTGCGGCATTTGGCAGCGGAATTTCGCTGGGGTATGACTACGATCGGCTGGAATATACGGTCTCACTCTCAGTTGGCGAGGGTGGCCTGACTCTGGGGCTGAGCAACGTCCGGTCGAAGACCTGGGGTTCCCTGAACCTCGAAGGAATGCAGCTGGCAATTCCCCAGTCCGGAAACTCACTGGAACAGTATTCACCGGAAGTCTCCGCCGCCAGCGCGGGAGTCAATGTGGGAGCGCAGCGCGTGGCGGTCCTGTGCCAGACACAGACCCGATACATCTATTCGGACGGTGATGTTGTGGTGGATCCGACGCTGCGTCGGGCAGAGCGATATCGCGACGCGACGGAACCGATTGTGCTCACCGAGTATTCCAGCGAACTCTCGGAATGAGATCCTTGTGCGGACCGTGTCATCGCCATCGAGTGGTCGGCGCGTTTCCGCTGCCAGAAGCAGGTTCCGGACTTTCCACGAACACCGTTCATTCTGTCGTCCCACGAAAATTCCGCTCTTAAGGGAGATGATTCCATGCTCAGAAAACACGTCCGTCAGCGAGTCCCGCGTCGCTGCTCAGAAGTCGCGGAGCGAAAGGGTTCTGTCCTGCCACTGGCCGCCATTGCGCTGACCGTGATTCTGACGTTCGCCGCATTTACGGTTGACTTCGGAATGATTACGATGACAAATGGTCAGGCGCAGAACGCCGCCGACGCGGCGGCGCATGCGGCAGCGCTGGAACTGTCGCGGTCCTTCGGCCCGGGCGCGACAGTCACTCCGGAGGCGGCAGAGGCCGCGGCCAGAGAACGGGCCGTGGAAATGATTTCACGGTTCCGGACCGGCAATATCACCTCGACCGGCGCAGTTGCGGACCGTGACCTGCGTTTCGGGCGTCGGGAATGGGATGCCTCCGCCGGGACGTGGACGCAGTCATGGGACGTGCGGCCATTCAACATGGTCGAAGTCACCGTTCGTCGCACGGCCGCTGCCGGGGCGCCACTCCCCATGACGTTTGCGAGGGTCATGGGCATCGAACACCATGATGTGACCGCGAAAACTGCGTCCGGCGTCGCTCCGGCAGTCGGGTTTCGGATGCCATCCTATGGTTCCGGCACCCTCAGCATCCTGCCCATTGCGGTCGACCTTCCAACCTGGGATGCCCTGCTTGCGGCGATGACCAGCGATGACGATGAGCATGAGTTTGGCGATGACTATTCATGGAATGAGGAACTCAAGCGAATTGTCGACGACGGTGACGGAATTCTGGAACTCAACATTTATCCTGACCTGAACACCAGCCTTACAC
>SYLK01000029.1 GCA_005809115.1 Planctomyces sp.
ATTCGGTTTCGCCACCGCGCCCCTCATCGCCCTCGGCTGTATCATGATGCGGAAATGTCACCTCAATACCTGCCCCGTCGGCGTCGCCACGCAGGATCCTGTGCTCCGCAGGAAGTTCCACGGCAAACCGGAACATGTCATCAACTACCTGTTTATGGTGGCCGAGGAGACTCGGGAACTGATGGCAGAACTTGGTTTCCGCACCATCAATGAGATGGTCGGACGGTGCGACATGCTGGAACTCGATCCGACGGTGGCACACTGGAAAGCCAGACACCTGGACCTGACACCGATTCTGACACCCGCACGGAAACCGCGTCCCGAAGCGGGAACCTACTGCACGCAGGAACAGCAGCATGCTCTCGAAAATGTTCGCGATATCGACCTGCTGAACAAATGTGCGACAGCACTCAGCGGCCGAAAGCACGTACGGGTCGACACGACGATCCAGAATATCGATCGCGCCTTCGGTACCATCCTCAGCAACGAGGTCAGTCGCAGGCATGGCGAGCGGGGACTGCCCATGGACACCATCCACATCCGGGCCACCGGGTCTGCCGGTCAGAGCCTGGGAGCCTGGCTGGTTCATGGTATCACCATTGAAATCGAAGGCGATGCCAACGATTACGCCGGAAAAGGACTGTCCGGCGGACGACTGATCGTGTACCCGCCGAAGGACGCCGAGTTTGCAGCGGAGAAAAATATTCTGATTGGAAACGTGGCACTGTACGGTGCAACCTCCGGCGAAGCCTATTTTCGGGGAATCGCCGCCGAGAGGTTCTGTGTCCGCAATTCCGGAGCGACGGCCGTGATCGAAGGTGTCGGGGATCACGGCTGTGAATATATGACGGCTGGCCGCGCCGTAATTCTGGGCCCCACCGGCCGAAATTTCGCAGCCGGAATGTCCGGAGGCATCGCCTGGGTCTTCGATCCGGATGACCAGCTGCCCCTGAACTGCAATCAGGATATGCTCGATCAGCTGGAATATGTCGTTGAACCGGAAGACAGTGATGAACTCAGAACACTGATCGAACAGCATCTGAAATACACCGGTTCCGTCGTGGCCAGACGGATTCTCAGCCACTGGAGTGAGAATCTGCCGCGATTCCGCAAGGTCATGCCCGCCGAATACAAACGCGCGCTGGCGGAACAGACCGAAGAAAAGCTGGCACCGGCCTGACCACCGTTCATCGAATACAAAGGAAAGCAGAGACCATGGGTAAGCCTACCGGCTTCCGAGAATTCGGCCGCCAGACTCCGGTGGATCGGGATCCGCTGCTCAGGATTCTGGACTGGAAAGAATTTCACAACCCGATGAGCGACGGCGAGCTGCGTAACCAAGGCGCCCGCTGCATGGACTGTGGTGTTCCGTTCTGTCACACCGGTGATCTGATGGCCAATATGGCGTCCGGCTGTCCGGTCAATAACCTGATCCCGGAATGGAATGATCTTGTCTACCATGGTCGCTGGAAAGATGCGCTCGATCGGCTGCACCGGACAAATAATTTTCCGGAATTCACCGGGCGCGTCTGCCCGGCGCCATGTGAAGGCTCCTGCTGCCTCGGCGTGAATGAACCGGCCGTCACAATCAAGAACATCGAATGTGCCATCATCGATTACGGCTTCGAACAGGGCTGGGTCGTTCCGGAACCTCCGAAACTTCGCACCGGAAAACGCATTGCCGTGGTGGGGTCCGGGCCGGCCGGTCTGGCCTGCGCCGCACAGCTGAATCGGGCTGGTCACTGGGTCACCGTGTACGAACGACATGATCGCATCGGTGGACTGCTGATGTACGGCATCCCCAACATGAAACTTGACAAGACCGAAGTTGTGGAGCGTCGCGTCAGGATTCTGGAGCAGGAAGGCATCACGTTCGTCACCAGCACGGAAATCGGCCGGGACATTGATGCGGAAAAACTCAGGTCGGACTTTGACGCCGTCGTCCTGTGTACCGGTTCAACTCGCCCCAGGGATCTCACAATTCCCGGGCGACAATTCCGAGGGATCCACTTCGCCATGGATTTCCTGCTGCCCAATACCCGCAGCCTGCTCAATTCGGCTCACGCCGACGCGGATTTCATCAGCGCAAAAGACAAACACGTGATTGTCATCGGGGGGGGAGATACAGGAAACGACTGCCTCGGAACGTCAATCCGACATCGCTGTCGTTCTCTCGTGAATTTCGAAATCGTCGAACGCCCGCCGCTGGAACGTTCTCCGAATAATCCCTGGCCCCAGTGGCCTCGCATCTTCCGGGTGGACTATGGTCACCTCGAAGCGTCGGCCCGCTTCGGTCACGATCCGCGGCAGTTCTCAGTCGAGACGGTCGAGTTTCTGGGTAACCCGGAAGGCCATGTCACCGCCGTCCGGACCTGTGAAGTTGACTGGCAGAAGGTCACCGAAGGCGGACCGCCGTTTACTCCGATTCCGGGAACCGAAAAGGACTATCCGGCGGACCTGGTACTGCTGGCTCTCGGATTTCTCGGTCCCGAACACTCCGCCGCGCAACAGCTGGGAATCGCGGTACGCGAAGGTCGCGGAGGGATGAGCTGGTTTACGGCTGAGCATGAAAAGTACACCACCAACGTCAGCAATGTGTTCGTCGCCGGTGACTGCCGACGGGGTCAGAGCCTGGTGGTCTGGGCGATCAATGAAGGACGGGGTGCAGCGCGGGAAGTGGATCGCTTCCTGATGGGATCCACGGACCTGCCATGACACACCTGATCTCTTTGTCAGGGGTTATTGTTTTTTGGCCGGTCCTATGCAAGTTCAATCTCCACTTCGTGACTGGCGTTGTCGTTGACCAGAGGCACGACGTGCTCCGGCTGTTCCATCCCATCAATGCTCAGGCGGCGGACGGACCTGCTCTCTCCTCCCTGACGAATGGTGATGTGATAGAACGTCTGGTGAAAGCGATAGTGGATTCGGAATGAAGGCCATTCGCGAGGAATTCGCGGTGTGAAGCGCAGTTTGTCCACATCCAGCTGCAGTCCCAGCAGGGATTCCGTGATCAGACGGTACATCCAGGCGGACGAACCCGTGTACCAGGTCCATCCGCCGCGTCCGGTATGCGGTGCCACGCCGTAGACATCGGCCGCCATGACATACGGTTCGACGCGATAGAGTGCCGCCTCACTGGGCGAGGATCCGTGGTTCACTGGATTGATCATGGCCAGAAGTTCCCATGCACGCCGGGAGTCGCCCATCTCAGCGAACGCCATCACGGCCCAGATG
>SYLK01000356.1 GCA_005809115.1 Planctomyces sp.
CACGCAATCGCTCGAACAAACGCATCGCTGTGTGGCGCTGCTTGGGTGGTGCCGATTCATCCGTTTTCAGGATCTCCAGAATCCGATCCAGCACCGATCCCAGCTTCGGAAACGACTGCGGTTCCCGGCGAACATACTGCGGCGGCTCACCACCACCACGCAGCACTTCGCGAACCTGGGATCGCGAATGATGAAACTGACGGGCCATCTCACGAATGCTCATCCCGTCCCGATGAGCCAGACGAATCCGACCGTAATCGTCCACCGTCAACATCCCTGACCTCGAATCTGCCCAAAAAACAGGCAGTTTCTACCGTCTACTGCGGTGGGTCCGTTTTACGCGCCTATTTCTCTCCCGAAGTGGGTCCGATTTGCACGCCTATCTCCAGACCGGAATTCTTTTAGCTTTCTGACCGGAATTAACATCGGAGTGCAGACCGATCGCGTGCATCCGTTCGGAGCGGCCTCGGGCGCCACTGCCGGTGAATCAGTCAGTCAGTCGGCCTGGCCGCAAATCGGGCAGTGGCTCAATGGTCCGTCCGGGGGGGGGGGAATTCGATGCGCGCCATTGGACGATCGCCGCAATCCGGACAGCTCGCCTCCGCCAGGGCAAATTCGCTCAGACACCGCGGGCACCAGGCCGCCACGCCCGCCGCAGCGCCGACCGGCACCGTCTGCAGGTCGCTGATTTCGATGGACGTTTGCGCCAGCAGGTTCAGGAAGAATCTCCGATTCCGCGCAGTGTGCTCCGCAACGATCGCCGCCGCCCGAGCAACATGTCCTTTCGTGCCGGCACAGCTCGGAACATGCGGACAGGCGTGGTGTTCCATGTCTCGCC
The DNA here is from genome assembly GCA_005809115.1 of Planctomyces sp. Lineage (GTDB taxonomy): Bacteria > Planctomycetota > Planctomycetia > Planctomycetales > Planctomycetaceae > F1-80-MAGs062. The sequence continues at coordinate 839 of SYLK01000356.1, forward strand.
AGACCCGGCCTGCGAATTCCCGAAACGCCGGTTCCGCCAGCAGCGCCGCGGCAAGCGTCGCCGGGTGCAGGAACTCGAACAGTTCACGCGCCAGATGATTGCCTGCGCGCAGCGCAACCCCCGGAGAAATCAATCCGGTAACAGCCAGGCGGAAACACCCACGCCTTCCTTCCGGAAACAGACGGCGATGACACTGCCAGGCGTTCCGAACAGTCCACCACCACAGCGCGAACGTGATGGCAAGATACGCAGTCAGCACCGAAGGCCGACTGATCCCCGGTATGACGCCGTAATGGAGCAGCAGCCCGACCGGTAACAGCCAGACGAATAAGGCCATCGCTGTTCGACGGAGCCGGGTCGTCCCGGCCCGAAACGTCTCAATCCTGGCCACCGTGCCCGTCAGATCGAAATCGCTCCAAATCCAGTCATTAATGTGACGAGCGCGTTCAGCAGGGTCCATCGCGGCGAGTACCGCCAGTCGTCCCACAAGCTGGCGCGCCGAGTTTTCGGAGTGAACGATGCACAGCAGATCGCCGTGCACCCGCACCTGTCGATCAGTGGCCCGTACTTCGCCGAGCGCTTGCCAGTCAAAGAATCGCTCGAACTGCTGGGGACGTCGAATTTCTGTTGGCGACTGAGCAAGGAACCCGACAACGCCATCCGCAGTCACCGAGACCGGGATCGCCTGACAGACGAACGAGGCATCGCCGGGCAGAGGTCCGGCCAGGACGACCCGACCGACCTCGTTGCTAAGCGGTGAGAATCTCTGCCAGAACGATGGGAAACGACCCGCGAAGCTGGAGAAAGTGACTGCGCCCCGGCGCACCCAGGAACAGGATTCGATCAGATACAGAACGGCGATTACCAGGCAGATCTGCTCAACGTCATTCAGTCTCACCGGGGCGAATCCGCTTCCTGATGCGTATCTTCCTGACTCCGCAGCCTATTGCCGTGTCGTTTCCTCGCCAAAGCTGGTCAGGCGTTTGATGAACGACCATGCAGCGGCACCGAGCACGAACAGTCCGACGATAATTGCCTTGCCGCCCGTTGCCAGCGCCACTCCGAGCTTGCCGAGCAGGCCGGTCCTGGCAGCAACGGCTGCCGCACCGCCGCCAATCAGCCCGGCGAGACCAAGCTCAGCGATATGGTCACCCGGCTTCCATTCCGCATACGTGTTCCCGGATGTGAAGGAATACCCGGCCAGCAATCTCCTCACCTCCGGTACGGCCTGTTGACAGGTCTCCGGGGCGCCCACAATCGTGGCCTCCATCACGCCCCGGCGACCCAGCATTCGGATGTCGTGGTTGATGGAATTTCCCGTGGCGGATTCAGCAAGCATCGCCCAGGTGAGGTTCTTTGTGTCGGGATCGTAGAACGGCCGTTCCGCCCAGGAAACACTGCGAATTTCTTCCGCTCCCATGGAGCGCCGCTGCTCATTCTGGGGTGCCAGCCCCGCATTGAAGCCCGCAAGAATCGCGTCTGCGCCAATCGAATCCTTGTCTTCGTCCTTCACATAGTCGTCAATCCCATCGAACTGAAAGACGAGTGTCCAGCTCTCGTCGTCGCTCGCAGGAACGATCACTGCCAGCACATCGGGATCCCGGGGATTGCCGTACGCTTCGAGCAGCGTCTGTGCCCCGGCGGCACCAACGAAATTGTAGCCCTCAGGCACCTGAATCTGTGCCATTGAGCCGATCTGTCCGGTGACGGGTCCGGTGACGGGTCCGGGCTGCCACTCGATCGACTGCAGTCTGGAAATCAGCGAGCGCTGCTCCGCCGTCAGTGGGTCCGTGGAAATCTCGTCGGCCGACCCCTGTGCTTCCGAAGCATCATTTTGCGCCTGTGCAGACAGCTGCGCTGGGACCAGCAAACCGGGAACGCCGCACAACAGACCGGCAACCAGCCGGCCCCAAAGAGACAATCGGCCTGATGTTATCGCCATGTGGGCGCGCCTTTCCGCTCACATCCAGGCGACAGACAATTGGCAACACCCGTAGTCTATGTCGCGTCACCCCCGAAGGAAAGCGCCGGGCGAGCCTTGTTTTCCGCTACGTCGTCAGCCCTGCACGTTAGAACGAATTCAGCGTGCCATTCCGCCCACAGCACAACGGACGGGAACCAGATCAGGCCAGCGATCCCACGTCCACCCGATGCATTACGCGCTGCGGACCAACTCCACGGCCGGCCCCAACCCATCGTGCGGTTCCGGCTGACTTTCCGGGATGCCGCAAGCCCACCTGGCCGGAATCCAGGACACGCCCCGGCCGTCTTCCCGGCACCCTCAGCTCCCAATCGTCGAAAATCGCTCTCCGTTTTCTACCGCGATTCGGATCCGCAGTATTCACTCGACATGAGTTCACGACGCCACACCCTGAGCCGAAAAAGGGTGCTCGTCCGGCTTGGCGAAAATCATCAGCCGAGCGACCGCTCGATTGAGCACGTGGAAGACTTCACCCACGGGACAGGTGCGATTTGCGCGTGGCATCAGCCCATCATGCCACTGCCCTCAAATCAAAACGATGAGGCCTGCCCCTTTTGCTCGACAGCGTCGTTGCCGGATCGCGGAACGATCGCAGAGAGTAGCCGGGGGTTGGAGGGCCGCGAAAACCCCCGGAACACGGACGCCATGGCAATCGCAATCCGGAGGGATACCAGAACCGTCAGCGGCTTTCGCCGCGTCACGATCGCGGATTTCTTCGTCCGTCAGTTCATTGAGTTCTTTTCGTTCGAGCATCTTCAAAGGCTTTCCAAATCGGGCAATTTCCGATCGCCGCACAAATTCCGACCAGGCACCGCGAGGATCATTGGGAAGTCAGAAGCCATACATGGGCAGGATGACGTGATGCCCGTGGATCATGACAGTCTCCAACGCCGGAAGTCTGAACATCGTTTAACGGCGAGCCGCAGGCGTAGACGCATCATCGGGGCAGGCATACCATACTGATCGACCAGACAGCCGCAC
>SYLK01000030.1 GCA_005809115.1 Planctomyces sp.
AGGCTTGGCGTTCCGTTTGTCGATCTGTTCTCGACCTGGCCGGCAGCTCCCGGGTCGTCCGGACCGTGGACGATCAACGGCATTCATCTCACCGACGCCGGTTATCGCCTGGCTGGGGCACGGATCGCCGACAGCTTTGTGGCGGCTGCCGCTGCAGCGCCGGCAGCAGCGGGGGAGCTGGAGTCCGTTCGTCGCCAGGTGCTCGCGGGCAATCGAATCTGGCGCAACATTTATCGGGTGTCCGACGGTTACAGCGTGTACGGCGGCCGGTCGGAACTTCGCTACGTCAATGGGCAGTCGAATTTCGAAGTGCTGCAGCGTGAGCGGGAGATTCTGGAAGCCATGGCGGGTGTCGCCGATCGACGGATCTGGGCTGTTGCGGAGGGATCGGACGTTTTTCCGGATGACGGGAATCTGCCGGAGCCGCTGTCCGTGACCTCAAACAAGCCTGGTCCGCTGCCGGACGGCTCACACCGTTTTTCCGGTGGGGAGGCGGCTCTAGCGGCGATGACGGTTCACAGCGGGATGCAGGCTGGACTGTTTGCCTCGGAAGAGCAGTTTCCGGAGCTGGTCAATCCGGCTCAATCCGCTGTGGATCCTGATGGGCGTCTGTGGGTTGCAGTGTGGCCCTCGTATCCTCACTGGCACCCCCGGGATCCGATGGATGACAAACTGCTGATTCTTCCCGACGACGATGGTGACGGTCGGGCAGATCGCGTGATGACATTCGCCGACGGGCTGCACAATCCGACGGCGTTCGAATTCTGGAACGGCGGAGTCGTGGTGGCGATGGCTCCGGAGATTGTGTTCCTGAAAGACACCGATGGCGACGACGTGTGCGATGTGCGCGAGCATCTCATTCACGGACTGGATTCGGCCGATACGCATCACGCGGCGAATTCGCTGGTGATGGGTCCGAATGGCCGTTTTTACTACTCCCGCGGGATTTTCCTGAAGGAGAATTCTGAAACGCCGTGGGGGCCACCGTTCCGCTCGGCCTCGGATCAGCCCGGTGTCTACGAGTTTGATCCATTGAGATTCGATCTGGGCCGTCATTTCCCGCTGGGTCCGAATCCGCATGGGATTGCCTTCGATCCGTGGGGGCGGCAGTTTGCCGCAGATGCCGCCTCCGGGACGGTGTTCCAGATTTCCTTCCCTGGTCGAACTGCCCGGAGTCCACTGACGGACCGCCGGGTGCGTCCGGTTCCGGCGATCACCGTCCTCGACAGTGTCCATTTCCCCGACACTGTCCGCGGCGATCTGCTGGTTGCTGGTGTGATCGGTTTTCAGGGAGTCGCCCGGTATCACCTCGTGGAACATGGTGCCGGGATGCGGGCCGATGAGCGGGAGCCTCTGCTGTATTCGACGGATCCCAACTTCCGGCCGACAGATCTTGAGATCGGTGGTGACGGTGCGCTCTACGTGCTGGACTGGCAGAACCCGCTGATCGGCCATCTGGAACATCATCTGCGGGATCCGGGTCGCGACAACCGACATGGCCGTGTCTACCGTATCACGGCGGAGGGACGAGCGCTGCAGCCGGTGCGCCGGATGATGCGCCGTCCGGTGCCGGAGGTGGTGCAGCATCTGGGATCCGCTGCCGCGGGTGAGCGCTATCGTGCGTGTCTCGAACTGACAGGTCGCGACAGTGCGGTGGTGACGGCGGCGGTCAGAGACTGGGTCAGGCAGTTCGCAGTTCGCAATCCCGCGCACGCGATGCCTTTGCTGCAGGCTTTGTGGGTCCATCAGCAGCATCGTGTTCCTGATCCGGAGCTGCTGTGGGAGTTGCTGGGATCTCCCGAGGCGCGAGTGCGCGCAGCGGCCGTCAGGGTTCTGGCGGAATGGCACGCATCCTCCGACGGAGACGCATGGCTGATGCGGCTGGCCGCCGATCCGGACCCCGCGGTGCGGGCGGAATCCGTCGTGGCTGCGGCCCGCATCAACGGGCCCCGCGCGGCCGAAGTCCTGTTTGCCGCTGAGCAGCACCCCGTGGATGACGACCTGGCGTACATCCTGGCAGAGGCGCGCCAGATCATCTGTCCCGGTGATTACATTCATGCCGTCCTCGTCGCAGGTCAGCCGCTGTCTGCCGCGGCGAGGGCGCACGCACTCAGAAACTCGCCCGTGGGTGATCTGCTGCTGCTGGGGCCCGGAGCAGACGTCGGCCACGCCATTCTGTCTCGTGCGGAGGCACCACTGCCAGTCCTGCAGCAGACCCTGGACAGCCTGGCGGAACAGCAGGGCGTGGTTCCGCTCGCCCTGCTGTTTGAACTGCTGGAACAGCCACTCCAGCCGACGGCTGACGCGACCGTCACGAACGTCGGTCGCCTTCTGCTGCGGCAGCCACTGCCGGAGTTGCGCCGCGTGCGTGACCGGATCATCGCGCTGACGGCCGGTTCAGGATCTCGCGACGTACGACAGCTCGGCTGGGCGGCGTTGATCACGGCCGACGAGAACGCCGATGCGGCGTTTTGGGCGGCCTCTGACAGTCAGGAACGTCAGCGGGAAATCCTGGGTGCGATCCCGCTGATCGTGGCTGGGGAGGCACAGTCCGCTGTGCTGCAGAGCCTCAGATCTCTGCTGACAACACCCGTGGTGGCTGTCCGCGAGGACGCCATTGACGCGCTGCTGCGGATTCCCGGCCGGGAAACTGAGAAGGCCGCGGAACTGATCACTCTGGCTGACGCGGGGATTTCTGCCCGATACGCACTGGGCGCTCTGGCTGAGCTGCCGACGCCCTCGTGGCCCGAGGCTCAGCTGCCTTCGCTGGCCGAAAGCATCCTTCGTGTCCTTCGCGATGCTCTGCCGCAGGAACGAAATTCTCCGGACGTCGCACCGATACTGGGTGTGGCAGCGGCGCTGGCGGAGCGATTTCCGCCGGAACAGGCCAGCAGGTTCCGGCAGCAGGTCGACCTGCTGAGGATTCCGCTGGTCGAAATCAGCACCGTAGCCAACCGGATGATTTTCAGCCAGGAACGGGTGGTCGTGCAGGCCGGTCGCCCCGTGGAATTTCGACTGTTCAACAGTGACAGCATGCCGCACAACTTTGCGATCGTGACTCCGGGCGCTCTGCAGCAGGTCGGCGAACTGGCAGAAGCCACGGCTCAGGACCCGGACGCGGCACGCCGACAGTTCGTTCCGCAGACGGACAGCATCCTGGCGGCCAGCAGCCTGCTGCAGCCGGGCGAAGCCGAGACCGTCTGGTTTGAGACGCCTGCCGCACCCGGAGTGTATTCGTATCTGTGTACCTATCCGGGCCATTGGCGCCGGATGTTCGGGGCGCTGTATGTTGTCAGCGATCTGGCCAGTTACGCCGCCGATCCGGAATCGTGCCTGGCGAGTGAGGTGATGCGGGTGCGCGACCCGCTGCTGAACAGCCTGCGGCGCAGCCGCGAATGGACTCTGGACGATTTTCGCGACGATCTGCAGCATCTGGTTCACCGCGACAACAATTTCGCCGTGGGACAGCAGCTGTTTCGCCTGACGGGCTGTGTCGGGTGTCATGGACTGGCGGCCGGGGCGGCCAGCGGCGTTGGTCCGGATCTGCGCCGACTGCCGCCGGACTACGGGCCCATGGAAGTCCTTGATCAGATTCTGAATCCTTCCCGGAAAATTGACAGTCGGTTCCGTTCATCCTCAATCCTGCTCCGATCAGGCCGTCGTGTCACGGGGCTGGTCGTCAGTGAGATCGCCGGCGAAGTCAGGCTGATGGAGCACCCGCTTCGTCCGGAAGACTTCACGACGATTGAAGCAGCGGAGATCGAAGCGCGCACACCGCATGATCTGAGCATGATGCCGCAGGGCCTGCTGAATCAGCTGACCCGGGAAGAGGTGCTGGATCTGCTGGCATTCGTACTGAGCGGTGGCAACCGGCGGCATCAGTTGTTCCTGCGGCAGGAACACACGCACTGATTATCCTGCACGCTCTGCCGACGGCACCCCGCCGGGTGGCGAAGGTGATATCAGAGCGAGCGAATTTCGGACAACGCGAATCTGCACCGGCTGTCCGGGAAAGACCGACGGTCCCGGATCTCCGTCGCACTGCACGGGAAGCGGTCGTGACGCCCCGAGCGCCGTCAAGGTGAGTGCCGCCGTGCGGAATCGCACGACGCTGCGTTCAACCGCGGAGAGTCGCAGGAAAATCATCACGGCATGCAGCATTGTGAGCAGGCGACCGGACCCCGTAAAAACCCGCACATCCAGCAGTCCGTCATCCGGCTGTGCATCGGGGCTGAAACGGAACCCGAATCCATACTCGGGTGTGTTCGTGACGATCACATGGCTGCCAGCGACGGAGAACAGCCCATCATCGGAACGCGCCAACAGCCGAGGTGGCGTGTAGCCTGTCAGGCTGCAAATCACGGGCAGCAGGTAGCTGTGGTAACCGATGTGACCTGTCCGGCGGACATGCAGTCGGCGAATGATTTCGGCGTCAGTGCCGACACTCAGCATCAGGAGAAAGCGGTGGCCATCTGCCGTTCCATTATCGAACGTTCTGATCTGAAATTGATCAATCAGACGAGCCAGCGTTCGGCCACAGCGTGTGATCCTGAGGTGCCGCGCCATCAGGTTTTCTGTGCCCAGCGGCAGAATTGCCAGCGGTGTTCCCGGAAAACGGCTGGCGAGGTCAGCCACTGTTCCGTCACCGCCTGCCGCGACAAGGCAGCGGAGTTCGGCCTGTACGGCGGGTCGGGCCATGAATCGTTCCAGCTGCTGACGGCGGCTGAACAGCCGAACGCGGAATCCCCGCTGCCGCAGTTCCGCCGTCAGTCGCAGCAGTTGACTGCGTCCCCGACCACTTCCCGAATGCGGATTCCGCTGAATCACCACAAGTCGCCCGGGTTGCGGCGCCAGTTGAGTCCCGGCGCGGGCGGTGTCGGATTCGTCCGCTGAAGGGCCTGTGGGTTCCCCGGATCTGTCTGCGGAACGCGGCATGGAACGATCGCCTCGATCTGAGGTTCATTCGAGGATCTGCAGCAGGGAAGTCAGGCCGTGCTGGCGCGATGACTCCAGATCCGTCGTGTGTCCCCGGCGACTGGTCCCCCGGCGATTGATCCAGGCGGCCCGGCACCCGGCGGCCAGAGCACCTTCCACATCGTTGGTCAGGTCATCTCCGACCATCAGGATTTCGGCGGACGGAATCCCCGTGGTCTCGATGACCGCCTGAAAGAACTCGGGGGCCGGTTTCCGCCAGCCGATTTCGGAGGAAATGAAACGCAGGTCCACCGGCGCCAGAGAATCCAGCCCGTCGCAGACGGCATGCAGCCGCCGGTCGAAATTGGAACCAATGGCCACGCTGATGCTGCGCCTGTGCAGTTCGTCCAGCACCGGCCGGACGTCCGGGAAGCAGTGCCAGTTCGCCGGTTCGCGGAAATGATCGAACAGCGCGTGGAAGCAGATGTCGACGACTTCCGGTCGACGGCAGAGGCGGCGGATCAGGCCATACCAGAACTCCGACTCGTCCTGCTCGCTGGTGGACATGTCGGCGGCGCTGGAGCGATCGGCCAGAGCTTCCGCAATCACAGTGCGCACCAGAGACGCATCCACCGGCAACTCCGTGTGCTGCATCAGGATGCGACAGTAGGCTTCAGACACCGACGGCGACGGATCAATCAGTGTTCCCACGGCATCAAACAACACCAGTCGCACGCCGGCCAGGTGCTGCCGGCCGTCCGCGCTCTGGACGCCGTCGCGGGGCTGCACGCCGTCGCGGGGCTGCACGCCGTCGCGGGGCTGCACGCCGTCGCGGGGCTGCACGCCGTGCACGGGCACACGATCTGCACTCATCGGGCTGTCTTTCGAGTTTTGGAAGAATTCGATCAGGTACCCCCGGAATTCGCTGGTGCCGACGAAGAATCCTCCCGGCATGATGCGTCTCCCGCCGGGGCATTGTGCGCCTCCCGCGGCAGTAACACAAATCCGGAGTTCGCCGGCGCGTGGCAAACCGGCCGCTGAGTCATTCATGGGATCACCGGCCTGATCCGTCGCAATTCCATTTTGTCAGCAGCACCGGCTGCGTAGAATAGAACGTGGAGACGGAATCCGGATTCAGCTGTTGCGCGAGGAGCGTCTGCGGGACAAGCAGAAGCCGGCGTCAGTCGTCGACCGGGCCGGAAGTTCAGCTGACAGGAAGCGAATTCGTGCCGCTGCAATCGATTCAACAGGCGATCCAGGCGCTGCAACAGGGTGAAATCATCATCGTCGTGGATGATGAAGATCGCGAGAATGAGGGCGACTTCGTCTGCTGCGCGGAGACCATTACGCCGGCCCAGGTGGATTTCATGCTGCGGATCGGCCGTGGGACTCTGTGCGTACCGATGTCGGCCGAGGACGCATCGCGGCTCAGGCTGCGCCCGGTGGTTGATGAAAGCAACAACACCGCTCCGAACAGAACCGCGTTTCTGCGGGCCGTTGATCATGTCAGCGCCGGCAGCGGTGTCAGCGCCACGAACCGCGCACGCACGATTCGTGCCCTGGCCGATCCGATTTCGTCGGCCGAGGATTTTGTGCAGCCGGGCCATGTCAATCCGCTGCAGGCAATGGACGGGGGTGTGCTGCGACGTGCCGGTCACACCGAGGCCACAACGGACCTGCTGCGGCTGGCCGGCCGGCGCCCCGTGGGTGCACTCATCGAAATCTGCAGCCAGAACGGTCACGGCATGGCGGACTACACGGAGCTCCAGGAGCTGTCACGCCAGCACGCCATCCCGATGGTATCGATCGAGGATCTGATTCGGTATCGCCGCACGCGGGAACAGCTCGTGACGCGGGTGGTCTCCGTCGAGATTCCCACCGCCACGTTCGGGACACCCACGATCGTCGGCTACCACGTCGCTCATGAATCCCAGGAGCCCCTCGCGCTGGTCTGGGGTAATCTCGCCAGTGTTGATGCACCGCTGGTGCGGATGCACTCGTCCTGCTTTACCGGTGATGTACTCGATTCATTGCGCTGCGACTGCGGCGATCAGCTCCGGATGGCCATGCAGATGATCTGCGCCGCGGGAACGGGTGCCGTGGTCTACCTTCCGCAGGAAGGTCGCGGAATTGGTCTGCTGGCCAAACTGAAAGCCTACCGACTTCAGGACGAAGGGCTGGACACGGTCGAGGCAAACCATCGGCTCGGATTCAAGGCCGACATGCGGGATTACATGGTCGGCCTGCAGATTCTGAAGGATCTGGGTTTGAGTCGCATCCGGCTGCTGACCAACAATCCGAAGAAAACCGATGCATTTGTGTATACGGGTCTGCAGATTGAGGTGGTGGAGCAGGTGCCGATCGTGGCGCCGCCGCAGCAGCACCGTCAGATTTATATGGCAACGAAGCGCGACAAGATGGGCCATCTGCTCCCGGACGACGTGGTCATCAGACCGGACTGACCTGGCTGCTGACGAACAAACTCCATCTGCTGTCGCAGTCCATCGACCAGTCGTTGCGGCAGCGGTACGGCGCGGTCCGTTTCTCCTTTACCATCGCGCACGACAACTTGTCGCCGGTCGAAGTCCACATCTTTGACCCGCAGTCGGCAGACCTCCATCAGCCGCATGCCGGCGCCGTACATGAGCCCCGTCGTCGCATTCCAGGACTCTGCGATACAGGAACAGAATCGCCGAGAGTGCCTGATTCTGAGTACTGGCTGCGACTTTTCGATCGACTGCCAGCGAAGTCAGGAACTGATTCACTTCGGGACTACCCAGCTCGAGCGGATGTCTCCAGCGACCGGCCAGATCGCGATGAAAGCGGAAGAATTCCTCGACCCACCGGACGTACGCCTCTTCTGTACGGATCGACATGTGAAGTGCCCGCGTGAGTTGGCGCAACTGGTCAACCAGACGCGGTTCCCCCTGATGTTCTGCTGGAACCAGATGTGCCGCATTCAGCATAAATCGCCACATTCCATTCTGTGTATTACGGCCCGCCGATCGCAGTTTTCGCAGACATTGCTCATGAAACGCGACTGGTGGCAGCCAGATCACAGAATACACAGAACCGAGGACAGCCGACAAGTCCCGGAGAGACGGCGTTCCGCATTTTCCCGAAC
>SYLK01000003.1 GCA_005809115.1 Planctomyces sp.
CGTGATGTCCAATTCCCCCGCGGCAGGTAATTCCAGCGCGACACGGCCCTTTGTCCATCTGCACTGTCATACGCATTACAGCCTGCTGGACGGTGTGAATCGCATTCCCGATCTGGTGCGGCACGTCAAGTCACATGGCATGAATGCCGTGGCGATGACGGATCACGGAAATCTCGCGGGAGCGATCGAGTTCCACAACACGTGCAGTGACCAGGGCGTCAAGCCGATTATCGGTTACGAAGCGTACGTGGCCCCCGGCCGGCGGACGGATCGCAGCGCCGGCCGGATGAAGGAAGCCCAGTCACACCTGACGCTCCTGGCGATGAATCGTCGAGGATTTGACAATCTGATTCGCATGTCGTCGTCCGCGTTTCTGGAGGGATTTTACTACAAACCACGCATCGATCGGGAACTGCTGGAAGAGTGCAATGAAGGCATCATCTGTCTGTCCGGGTGCGCATCCAGTGAGTTGTCGAAGCTGCTGCTGGCCGACCGCAGCGATGAAGCCCGGCGGCTGGTGGAATGGTACGCCCGCGTCTTTGGCGACCGCTTCTACATGGAGATTCAGGATGCAGGCTTCGAAATTCAGAAGCAGTGTCTGGGACTGACCGTGGATCTGGCAAACCGGATGGGGCTGCCACTGGTCGCTACCAACGATGCGCACTACCTGCGGCGGGAGGATGCGGCCGTCCAGGATGTGATGCTGTGTGTCAACACACGCACCACCCGGGACGATCCCCGACGACTGAAAATGGAGCATGATGGTCTGTACGTCTGCGCACCCGACGAGATGTATTCCATTTTTCGCGGACTGGAACATGCCGTGGAGCGGTCACAGGAAATCGCTGATCGCGTCGATATTCAGCTGGGTGATCGGAAACTGTATCCCGTGTTTCGTCCGCCGAATCAGCAGTCGGACATTGATTATCTGAAGGATCTTTGTCATCAGCGAATGCACGAACGGTACGGGAACGAGCTGACGGAGGCACACTGGCAGCGGCTGAACTATGAACTGAGCGTCATCGAGTTCAAGGGCTACGCCAGCTATTTTCTGATCGTCTGGGATTTCGTGGAGTTTGCGCGGCGGAACGGCATTCCCTGCGGAGCGCGCGGGTCTGCCTGCGGCGCCATCGTGGCCTATCTGCTGCGACTGGGCGACGTCTGCCCTCTGAAGTACGACCTGCTGTTCGAGCGATTTCTGGATCCCAGTCGCGCCGAACCGCCGGATATCGACATTGATTTCTGCCGCGACCGGCGGCAGATGGTGATTGACTACACGAAGCAGAAATACGGTGCCCGGAATGTGGCCCAGATCGGGACGTACGGAACACTCAAGGCACGGAATGCGATTCGCGATGTGGGCCGCGCGCTGAACGTTCCCCTGACACGGGTCAATGAACTCGCCGGTATGGTCCCGGACACCCTGAATATCCGACTCCGCGACGCGATGGAGGAGAATCCGGATCTTCAGAACGCCTATGATTCAGACCCGACAGCGCGGGAACTGCTGGACTACGCGATTGCCGTTGAGGGACTGGCCCGGAGTGCGGGGACACATGCCGCCGGTGTGGTGATTGCTGACGTTCCACTCGACACCGTACTGCCCCTCCAGACGATCACGGGCAAGGAGGACATCGTGACGCAGTGGGACGGTCCCACTGTCGAGGCCGTCGGTCTGCTGAAGATGGACTTTCTGGGTCTGCGAAATCTCACGATTCTCGATCGAGCCGTCCAGAATGTGAAACGCCGGCATCCGGAGTTCGACCTGGAAGTTGTCAAGCAGGACCTGGCTGACACGGCGACCTTCGCGCTGCTGCAGCGCGGTGAAACCAAGGGGGTGTTTCAGCTGGAATCCGGCGGGATGCGGGATCTGCTGATCAAGATGAAGCCTGACTGCTTCGCTGACATTATCGCCACCTCCGCGCTGTACCGCCCCGGACCTCTCGAAGGCGGAATGGTGATGGAATACGTCGACGTCAAGAACGGGCGCAAGGCCGCGCGCCGCGTGCATCCGGTGGTCGATGAAGTCCTGGCGGAAACCTATGGCGTCATGGTGTATCAGGAACAGGTGATGCGGATTCTGAACCGCGTCGGCAACATCGAACTCTCCAGCGCATACAAATGCATCAAGGCGATCAGCAAGAAAAAAGAAAAGATCATGACCGCCTTCCATCAGGATTACATTGATGGTGCGAAATCCAACGGCATTTCTGAACAGGTGGCCCAGGAACTCTGGAATCTGATCGTCGCCTTCGCCGGTTACGGATTCAACAAGTCACACTCGACCGCCTACGGACTGATTGCCTATGAAACAGCGTGGCTCAAGGCACACTACCCGGTGGAGTTCATGGCGGCCCTGCTGAGCTGCGAAATGGAGAATACGGAGCGCATCAGCGAACATATCGACGATGCCCGTCGCATGCAGATCGAGATCCTGCCTCCGAACGTCAATCTGTCCGACGTGGAATTCGGCTCTGACGGCGGCAGAATCACGTTCGGTCTGGCAGCCATCAAGGGTGTTGGAGAATCTGCACTCCGGGCGCTCGTCCAGGAACGCTGCAAAAACGGTTCCTTTCGGAACATCTTTGATCTCGCTGAACGCGTAGATCCCAAAGCTCTCACCCGCAGTACGCTGGAAACGCTGATCCGGGCCGGCGCACTCGACTGCTTCACCGGCACGCGCGCTCAGCAGATGGAACTGGCTGAACGCGCCGTGCAGTCGGCCATCGCCCGGCAGCGTGACCGGATTCGTGGGCAGAAAAGCCTGTTCGGCGACGATGAACCCGACACGCCGGATCGCAGTGGCGCCGGGCAGGGACAGATCAGCCTGCCGGATGTGCCGGACTGGACGCAGGCCCAGAAGCTCGCCTTCGAAAAGGAATCGATCGGGTTCTATCTGACATCCCATCCGCTCAATCAGCATCGGCGACGGCTGGAACGACATGCCGCGCAAAGGAACTCTGAA
>SYLK01000357.1 GCA_005809115.1 Planctomyces sp.
TCTGCGAGGCACGTGCATCATCGCGGAACTCGGCACCGGCGGCGCCTTCCGCAAACTCCCCGCTCTCGCCCGCAACAACCCGCCCCCCCGTTCCCTCACAGACTGGGCCAACGCCCTCAACAATTTCTTCGACAGCGCTGCAGCAACCGCAAACTTCGGCGACGGGGGACCGGCGCCGGGTCTGGTCCGAACGCATCTCCCCAATCTTTCGGGCACCGTCGCCGGGGCGTTCGATCAAGTCAGGCTTCGCACGTTCAAGAAAGGCGACCGCGTGTACCGTAGTCCGTCAGCGGACGAGTTTGGAAACCTGGAACCATTTGATACGCCGGGATCCTGGTTCGCAACCCGCAGGACTGCCACAAAGTCCGGCACGGAAGCTCAATTGAACGTTTCAAAATGGGGCAATCCCCTGCAGGAACTCCGCGTTTACGAATTTATTGAGAATGTGACGGTCTATTTCGGCCGAGTCGCGGGAGGAACTGGCTATCAAATCCTGATCCCGAAGGACATCTTCGCAAGGGATGTTTTGAAATTCATACCACCGCCGACGGCACTAAAATGAACCATACCAGACAGCAGCTTCTAAACGTCCTCGAAAAGGTAGCGCACCTCCTTGGAGAGTGTCAGCATACGGACAAGGCGTCATGGTTCAGGGAGCACCTGGCGCACGTCCAGAACTGTCCCGACGACCGTGCACTGACCGAAATCGCGCGGTCCGTGCAGACTGTGATCGGGGGAATCGGGTCGTTCTCAGACCTTTCGCTGATACCCGGACCGCGCAGTTGCTTGTCCATCAGGGAAGCACATGACCTGCAATGGGAACTCGTGGACGAACTGGACAGGGTCACGGCGCAGATTCTGACGTGATGGCTCTGACAGACCGGGGAGTTCCGAGATGCAGAACTTCAACGGAGCGGCCGAGAACAGTCTTCGCCGTGCCCGTAGTCATGCTCGAAGTGGTATCCCTGTGGAGATCGGCATGCAACCAAGTTACGGTGGCATCGCGTGGTGTCATCGCATGACACCGGCTCGTGGAAATAGTGCGTGAATCTCGCCGGTCGACGTTGTTCCTGGAGGGACAGGTTTTCCGCGGCGCTGACGCTGAATGGCCCACGTTGGGAATCTTCCTCCAGACTGAATTCGTCACCGCCGGCGAGTGACGTCGTCCTCACTTCCGGCTGAGTGGCTGACGACGGCGTGGAGACCATCATCGTTCCGGAGCCCTGCCGTCTGCCAGGCAAGAAGTTTCGCGTCGTCCCCACCCCAGTCAGCCGGAGCAACTTCGCTGACATCGGTGCGTGTCGGTTCCGGTCGTCACTTCGGCCGGTACGAGTATGGCGGTGTGTCGCCGTCGGAAACCATCTCTTGCGATCATCGGGTTCCGGGTGTGCCAGCCTGATCCTTGTCCCCGCGACCTGGTTCAATTGAGTCCACAATGTACGAGTCAATTCGGCAGGGTGGCATCGCGCGGGTCCATGTGGTCCCACAGTGGGATGCCACAATGAAGGGTCGTCCCACGGATGGAAATCACGGTCCGCCTGAGCGGCTGTCGTGTAAAGGCTGTCCCGTCGGCTTAGTTACGCTGACTTTTCAAAACATGTTGCAGATGAGTCAAGTTTGTGCCGTGGAGTCCAAAACTGGGGTTCCGGCCCAACGGGCCACACGTTCGAATAGCCTGGCCCAGCGGGCCAGGCCCACCAGACAAAACATTTCCTGAGGCCCAACGGGCCGGCCATTCGGCGGGACCGTGAACACGAACTGCCGGCCCGTTGGGCCTCGACGGTGATGTTGGTGCGATTCTCCTGGCCCGTTGGGCCAGGCTATTCGAACTGCTGGCCCTTTGGGCCGAATCAGCACAACGCCGGATTTGGCCATCATGCGATAGACTTTCGCGGCAGGACGCCGCGACTGCGATTCTACACGATGTCGGTCCCCGCCACTGCGATCTACATTCCATTGGTCTGAGGCGAGCGGCGAAGCCGCGATGCATCGCTGGAGTCTGATTCCGTTTCATGCGGGCACTGTGCGCGCATGTTTCAGACAGGCGACCAGCCCCAGCCATGTCGAGATCTGAGCGAGCAGGTTGCATCGGGTCACGGTCAGGGAAGCTGCGACGCATTCTGCTGTCTTCATTCTCCTGCCAGACCGCCCATGCTGCTGCCTGACCATGGTTGGAACTTAGAACCCCTGACAAAACCTCCGTGGCCGCGTTGGTTCGAGAGTGGTCGAGATGCCAGGAAGAGTGACGAGGCGACACATGTCGTCGATGAGCGATGACGCCGCAGATCGGCGGCTCACGCAGGTTTTGTCAGGGGTTCTTAATCGGCTTTCGAATCAGAACGACTGCGGTAGGGAAATCGCTATGGCAGAAGAATGAAGACAAGAGAATGAGAGATTGACTCTGTGTGGCTCTGACTCAATTCCATGCTCGTTCTGTTGCGGCCGGCCGGGAGACCTGTCACGTCGAAGCGTCCATCAGGGTCGCTCGAATCTCCAACACGAGAATGCTCGCACGGAGTGGCAGAGAGTTTCGGGTTGCGGGCGAAGCCCGCGCTAAGACGAGTGTCGACGAAGATCACTTTGAGCGACCTGCGGCCCACTGCGGGATCAGCTCTCCTGCGTGGCATGATCGGACTCGAGGCCGCAACGATCTCGTGGCAGGACGTTGCGAACGGCAGCGATCAGGAAGCCATCGCTCTGCCGCGATCCCCCGCTCGAATCTCACGCCAGCTCACCGGCCATCGAAACTCGCGCGGGAGTCGTGGGGATCAACGGCATCCAAATGAACCGCGCCGACACGCCGGCGTCCAGAGTCACCCCGAAGGCACTATGGTTTCGCCGGACGTTTCCCTGTCAGGGGTTCTTAGAGAACCTGTTTCTTGTGACCCAGGCGTGATGGATTTCGGAGGCATCCGTTTTGTCAGTTCCTCGAAACCGGTGGAACGAGAGGCGGCCGGGAACTCAGCCTGGAATGGGAAACTGGCTGGTGTAGAAGGTCGCCGGACGGTCAAATGGGTGATCGCCGGGCGTCCGTTGCGACTTCGGAACTCGCTGAACCGTTGACAGTACGTCGGGGGAACCCCGATCCCTCCCACGGGAAACATGGCATGCTGCAGATCGTCTCTGGCTCTTCACGGCGGATGTGTGACGGATTGCGGCGTCGCGAAGTTCTGCAGATCGGGACTCTCGGCCTGGGAGGCCTGCAGTTGCCGGCGCTGCTGGCAGCGCGGGCTGATGCAGCGAACACCGGTCGCGGAGTGAAGGACACGTCCGTGGTGTTGCTGTTTCTGACGGGCGGTCCTGGTCAGATCGAGACCTTTGACCCGAAAATGACGGCGCCTGCCGAGTATCGGAGCGTCAGCGGTGAGGTCAGCAGCCGGATTCCCGGCGTTTCGCTGGGCGGCACGTTCCCCGGTCTGGCGGGACTTGCAGACCGGCTGGCGATTGTTCGTTCGTTCACACACGACACGAGTGATCACACGCAGGCTGTCGAGCAGGTCATGCGTGGCGGGAATCCCATCGGTCAGACCAGCATGGGCGCCGTGGCGGCGCGACTCGGCGGAACGAGTCGCGGTCGCAGCGGGATGCCGGCGCACGTGTACCTGAGTTCGCAGGAAGTGGACCGGCAGTTCGACAAGGAGCGACTGAGATTGCTGGCGGCTGCCGGAGCCGGAACGCTGGGCGGCCAGTATGGCCCGTTTCCCGTCGGCGGTGACACGCAGCTGAATTCCGACATGCAACTGGCCATGACACGGGCCAGGCTGGACGATCGCCTGACGATCAATCGGGCGCTGGACCGCATGAATCGCCGGATTGATGCGACAGGCGCGATGAGGGTACTGGACGACTATCAGCAGCAGGCACTGCAGCTGGTGCTGGGAACGTCGCGCAGCGCCTTTGACCTCTCACAGGAAGATCCCCGCGTGGTCGCGCGATACGACACGAGCCGATTTCTGACGGGGATCACCGGGCACCGTCCATCGTCGCTGGGCCATCAGATGATCCTCGCGCGGCGTCTGTGCGAGGCGGGATGCGGGTTCGTCACAATTCACAACGCCGGCTGGGACATGCACGGGGGCGCCACGCAGTACAACATGTCCGACGGCATGGAAAAACTGGGCCGTCCGGTCGATCACGCCGTGAGTGCGTTTCTGGAAGATGTTCGCGACCGCGGTCTGAGCGACCGTATTCTGCTGATCATCACCGGTGAATTTGGCCGCACGCCGCGACTCAATGACAGCGGCGGACGCGATCACTGGCCGAGACTCAGCACTCTGGCCTTTGCCGGGGGCGGGCTCAGGATGGGGCAGGTGATTGGCCGATCGACCGCGAAGGCGGAAGAGCCGCAGAGTGATCCCGTGACGCCGGATCAGGTTCTGGGCACTGTGCTGCATGTGCTGTTTGACCTGGCGGCCGTTCGAGAACAGGCCGATGTGCCGCGCACGATCGTCTCGCTGATGCAACGCAGCCAGCCGATCCGGGAGCTGCTCTGAAGCGATCACTCCCGACGCTCCGCACGCCACGCGAGAGAAATGCCGGATGTCCCGAGGCCGATGCACGATAATGCCGTTGTCTGCATCGGTGCGGTGAATCGGCTTGTATCA
>SYLK01000358.1 GCA_005809115.1 Planctomyces sp.
CCGGTGCCGCCCTGCTGCCACAGGACGGAACTCAATTCACTGCCAGTCATTCCTGCTGGCGGTCGGGTGAACAGCGCCTGGAACTCGGTCCGATTGAGGACTTCAGTTCATCCTCCGACACCACAGACTCGACTGACGAATTCGGGCTCGGAATCTTTGACGAGACCGCTGATGGGCAGGCGGCCGGAGCAGTGCCGTTGGTTTCTGTGCCGACCACAGATACAGACGATGGGGCGGAACCTGCAGCAGAAACGGGTGCCGCTGAAGCTGGTGCCGCTGAAGCCGGAGCAGCCGAGACCGGCGTATCGGGAGCACAGGGACTGTTGGGGAAGTTGATTACAGAGGCTCGTTCGACGGGCAGTGCCGCATCGGCGCGGCGTCCGGACAGACCGGCCGGTCATGCCGAGTCACGGCGGAGGAGCCCCGAGATCCCGGCGGATATTCTGACAGGTTACGAGCCCCGCCTGGCGATCCCCACGGATCAGCTGTCGTTGCTGTTTGCTTTTCGCAGCATCAATCCGGTGTATGCGGTCTTCCTTGCTGAGCACATGCATCGCGCCAGTCACGAAGAGCGGCTGCAGCTGCTGGAGGCCGTGCTGGACATGCCTCGCTCGGTGGCGGGGGGCGTCAGAGTTCCCTTTCCTGACCAGATGCCGCCCGGTCCGCTGGCCACCGAGTACCTGAACCCGCGGCTGTTGTCGAGTGGTCTGGCATCTCAGGAAGAACTTGTCGGGTTTCGGGATGAAGAGACGGGCCGCCGCATTCCTCCGCTGACGGTCGCAGAAAAGATGCGGCTGGTGTTTCGCGGAGAGTACCCGGGGGTGGAAGATGTGGGCAGTACGAGCGTCTGGTGCGTGGGTGACCTGCTGAACTTTGGTGGCAGCTTCGATCGGTTTGTGCGTGCCCGGGAACTGACTCGGCAGGAAGGCGTCATTTTTCGGCATTGTCTGCGAATGATTCTGCTGTGCGGAGAATTTTCACAGATCGAGCCACCGCAACTTGATCCTCTGGAGTGGCGTCGTGACCTGGCCGAACTGGCCGCAATCCTGACCGAGTCCTGTCGTCAGGTGGATCCGGACAGTACGGACGAGATTCTGCAGGCGCTGCAGAACCAGTCGCCCGACCCGAATCTGCTGTGAGTGGCGCGGGATTGCACCTGCGGAATCCGGTCAGCGTGGCGACCTGATGCGGAGCCAGGAGTTCTCGTCTCCTGGCTGGAAAGTGCCACTTCGTGGTCTGAAGTGGAGGAACGATGAACCTGGCAACGGTGAGACGCACAGTGGCCCTGTCCGGCCGTGACATTCGGCTGGATCTGCCCGCCGATCCGGAGTTGATTCTCCGGCAGGCACTCGTCGTGGAGCAGAGCGGCAATTCGCCGTATGACCCGTACTGGAGTCTGTTGTGGGATGCTGCTCCGAAGACTGCCGATTTGATCTGGCGGCACGCGTGGCCGACCGGTCTGGCGGCACTGGAGCTGGGCTGCGGGGTTGGTCTGGCGGGGATTGCCGCGGCCCTGGCGGGACTTCAGGTCACATTCAGTGACCGGGTTCCGGAGGCGGTTGACCTGGCCATTGACAATGCGCGGGCCAATGGTGTATCGCATGTCAGCGGACTGGTTCTGGACTGGAATGCCCCGACGTCGCAGCAGTTTGACGTACTGCTTGCCAGCGATGTGCTGTATGATCGATCCGGGCACGCGCCGCTGCTCCACGTGCTGCGATCAATGCTGGCTGACGACGGTGTCGTGTGGATCGGGGATGTCGGGAGGGCGACCGCACCCGATTTTATTGATCTGGCCGCTGAACAGGGCTGGCTGATCGAACTCCGCGACTCTGAGGGGCACCTGATCCCCCGATTTCTGCCGCTCAGCTTCCAGCTGATCAAGCTCCGTCGCGGTGCTGCGGAGCCGGGGCAGCCCCTTGCAGTCGGATGAACGCTCCCTGATGGCGTTGAGGCAGGAATCGAATCTGACGATGCGCGACAACAGATCGATGTCGCTCCGCAGTCGATCGAGACCGTGATTCGTCGTTCAAGGAATCTGACCAGCACAGAACGCCTGAATGTCTACGCCAACGCGTACTACGCACGGTTGCTGGAATGCCTGCGGGAAGAATTCCCGGCCACACTCCGCGCACTCGGATCAGACGCGTTCGACGCGTTCGCCGTCGACTATCTCCAGCATCATCCGTCCGGCAGTTATACGCTGGCGGATCCTGGCGGGAAGTTTCCGCAGTATCTGGCCGACTCCCGTCCTGCAGACATCACCGCGTCGGAACTGGAAGTCAGCTGGCCGGAATTTCTCATCGATCTCGCCACAACTGAGCGAGTGTACAGCGAGGTTTTCGACGGTCCGGGTATGGAGCGAGGTCGAATGTTGCAGTCAAGCGATCTCACATCGGTGACCTCCGAAGAGATGGCCGAGGCGGTTCTTGAGCCGGCTCCTTGTCTGCGGCTGCTGGCGCTGCGATATACTGTACACGAGTACATATCTGGAGTCCAACAGGGTCAGGAGCCGGAATTTCCGACGGCGGAGCCAACGTGGCTGGTCGTTTCCCGTCGTGATTACGTGGTGCGTCGCTGTGCGGTTTCGGAGGCCGAATATGTTCTGTTGTCAGCGATTGTGAGTGGCAGCACGCTGGGTGCCGCGATTGCTGCGGTAAGTGCCACGACGGCGATGGATTCCGACCAGCTGGCAGCTTCTTTGCGGGACTGGTTTTGTCGCTGGGCTGCGGCGGCGTGGTTTTCAGGGATTCGAATTCGCCGGCAGGAACCCGCATAAATTGCGGTGGTTCTCTGGATTTCCGGAAAATCCGCGATCAACATGCGTGACGGGCGAGCCTGGTGATGGCACACTGCCCAAGGAGTGCAGTGTGAAGAGAGGCAGAATCGGGACACCAACTGAGATCAGGATAAGCTGAGTAGACTGTTCATGGCAGCAAGGAAGAAAGCACTGGTGATCGTGGAATCACCGGCAAAAGCAAAGAAGATCGCTGGATTTCTGGGAAATGATTACATCGTACGGGCCAGCATGGGGCACGTCAGAGACCTGCCGGCGAACGCCGCTGACATCCCTGCGGCCGTGAAGAAGGAGTCGTGGGCGACTCTGGGCGTGGATGTCGAGAACGATTTTGATCCGCTCTACATCGTTCCCGCGGACAAAAAGAAGCTTGTGGGCGAGCTGAAGGATTGTCTGAAACAGGCGGACGAGCTGATTCTGGCGACGGACGAGGACCGGGAGGGGGAGAGTATTGGCTGGCATCTGACGCAGCTGCTGAAGCCCACGGTGCCGGTCAGCCGCATGGTCTTTTCGGAGATCACGCGCCCGGCGATTCTGGAAGCGATCCGCAATACTCGCAGTATTGACGAAAATCTGGTCCAGGCCCAGGAGACTCGGCGGGTTGTGGACCGCCTCTTTGGGTACACGCTCAGTCCGCTGCTCTGGCGCAAGATCAAACCTCGGTTGTCTGCCGGCCGCGTGCAGAGTGTGGCTGTGCGGCTGCTGGTGGAGCGTGAAATTCAGCGGATGAAGTTTCGCAGTGGTTCATTCTGGGACCTGAAGGCCGCGCTGCAGGCCGTTTCCGGCGCGACTTTCGAGGCGAACCTGCAGACGGTTGACGGTCGGCGCGTGGCGACCGGGCGAGACTTTGACGAACACACCGGGCGGCTGAAGGACGGCGCCGATGTACTGCTCCTGAGTGAGACGGACGCGAAACAGCTGCAGCAGCGACTCGAGAGCGCCGGGTGGACTGTGGCACGGGTCGAGCAGAAATCTCAGTCCCGGAAACCATCACCGCCATTTACGACCAGCACGCTGCAGCAGGAAGCCAATCGCAAGCTCAGCATGACGGCTCGTCAGACGATGCAGGTGGCGCAGCGCCTGTATGAGGACGGGCACATCACGTATATGCGAACCGACAGCGTCAATCTCAGTAAAGAGGCCATTGACGCGGCCCGCGGCCGTGTGCAGGAATTGTACGGTCCGGATTTTCTGAGCCCGACTCCGCGACAATTTACCACGAAATCCCGCGGAGCGCAGGAGGCTCACGAAGCCATTCGTCCGGCCGGCACAGAAATGCGGACGGCCGAGGAACTTGGTCTGAGTGGTCCCGAATTCCGCCTGTATCAGATGATCTGGAAACGCACGATTGCCACGCAGATGGCGGAAGCCCTGCTGCGGTTTGACACGGTGACGATTCAGGTCGGGAACGCCGAATTCCGGGCCACGGGACGGACGGTCGAGTTTGCCGGATTCTTTCGGGCCTACGTGGAAGGATCTGATGATCCTGAAGCAGCGCTGGAAGACCAGGATTCCTCGTTGCCGAAACTGTCTGAAAAGGACGCGGTTCGCTGTCAGGAGCTGGCTGCCCTGGCGCATGAAACGAAGCCACCGGCTCGCTTCACGGAAGCAACTCTGGTGGGGAAGCTGGAATCTGAGGGCATTGGCCGTCCCAGCACATACGCCAGTATTATCAGTACCATTCAGGATCGCGGCTATGTCCGCCGGAATGGTTCGCAGCTGGTGCCGACGTTCACAGCCATGGCCGTCACACGGCTGCTGGAAGACCATTTTCCGAATCTTGTCGACCTGGGTTTCACCGCCGGGATGGAACAGACGCTGGACGACATCGCCACCGGCACAGCCGACCGGCTGCCGTATCTGCGGGAATTCTACAGCGGCGCCAACGGACTGGATGATCAGGTCCGTCGGAAAGAGGGCGATATTGACCCCCGCGTCGCCTGCACTCTCTCGCTCGACGGACTTGACGCCTCGGTCCGAGTCGGGCGTTACGGCCCCTATCTGGAGAAAGGCCACGGCGACGAGAAGCTGACGGCTTCCATCCCGGATGCGATCGCTCCTGCGGATGTCACCAACGACGTCGCCCAGAAACTGATTGATGAAAAGCAAACCGGCCCGACCGCCCTTGGGATCCACCCGGAGGACGGTCTGCCGGTCTATCTGAGGAGCGGCCCGTTTGGTCCATATCTCCAGCTGGGTGATATCACGGAGGAGGTTCCCAAACCCCGTCGCTGCAGCATCCCGGCCTGCTTTACGCCCACCGAGATTGATCTGGAAACCGCCGTGAAGCTGCTGGCGCTGCCGCGCCGCCTGGGCAAACATCCGCTCACCGAAAAAGTTGTAAACGCCGGAGTGGGGCGATTTGGACCGTATGTGACGCACGACAAGGTGTTCGCCAGCTTTGACAAAAAAACGCATCTGTACGAACACGAAGGTCACAGCTGGAATGTCCTGGATATTCCGCTGGACGCCGCCGTGGAAATGCTCCGGAACACAAAGAAACGCGCCGCCCCCACCGCACTGCGTGAACTCGGCAGCCATCCACAGGATCAGGCGCCCATCGCCATCTTCGAGGGCAAGTATGGCCCCTACGTGAAGCACGGCAAGGTCAACGCCACAGTGCCGAAGGACACGGACATCAGCACCGTGACACTCGAACAGGCGGTGGAATGGCTGGCTGCCAGAGCAGGCAGGCCGAGTCGTGGTGGCAGGACGGCTCGCAAGGCGGCCGCCGGTAAAGCGGCCCCCCGCAAATCGGCGGCGCGAAAAACGCGTGAACCCGACTCCGCCGCACCGCGCAAGACAACCGCCGCGAAGCCGAAGAAACCTTCGGCCGGCCGCGCCAGCCGCAAGAAGGCGGAATAACCCGGACATCCGATTTTTTCGCGAACACCGTTCGGTGGTCTGAGGGTCCACGTGATCGCGTCGCGATCCCGCCCGCACGAATTCTCAGGCCGGCGGACCGGGAACTCACACAATTGCTCCGCCGAAACCCGGTTTTTTCCACGCTGGGAGGCCGCCATCAGGTAGAGTTTCGAATGCGTCTGTGCGTTCCGCGCTGCGGCGGAGTGCGGCGGATTCCGGAAGATTCCGGCGGAGTGAATTTCATGCGTGGCGACATGCCTGATGACCTGAAACCACAGCGTCACCTGGTGCAGGACGTGCAGCGTCTGGAGGATGTGGAGCAGAAACACGAACGCGTGCGACAGCTGCTGTCGGTCACTGGAGCTGACGCGCTGTTGCTGCAGGATCCGGCCAACATCGCCTGGTTTACGGCGGGGAGTGACCTGTCGCGGTACGCCGCGGATCAGTCTCAGACGAGTTTGTTCGTCACGGGCGAAGCGCGACTGTTTGCCACGAATGCCGTGGATTCGGCGCTGGTGTTTGAACGCGAGGTCTTCGGACTGGGATTTCAGCTGAAACAGCGGGAGTGGTTTCAGCCGCATTCGGAACTGATTGATGATCTGATCCGTGGCCGCAGGGTCATCAGTGACAGCGGACTGGCTGGCACCCGCGGTGCGGCGCGACGCATCAGCCGGCTGAAGCTCCCCCTGAGTCCGCTGGAAGTGACACGTCTGAGACAGCTGAGCAAGGTCGTGGTCCATGCCGTCGAAGTCACGGCCAGAAACGTTCGTGTCGGAGTGACGGAGGCTGCCGTCGCCGGGGAAGTCAGTCATCGTCTGGTCCGGCGCACCGTGACCCCTGTCCGAATTCAGGTCTGTGCTGACGGGCGGAATCAACGCTATCGCCACTGGGCCTACGGAGAGGATCCGGTGGCACGGTATGCGGCGATATCGTGCGTAGCCCGGCGCTGGGGACTGCATGTGGCAGTGACGCGGACCGTGGTCCTGGAAAAATTGCCGCCGGAACTCTGGACGGCGTACCAGAAGACGCTGCTGATCCATGGAACGGCGATGTACTTCTCCCGAAACGGCGAACAGCTCAAATCAATCTGGTCCAGAGTGCGCCGGATTTATGAGAAATTCGGAATGGCGTCTGAGTGGCAGCTGGCCGATCAGGCGGATGTGATCGCCTACCGCTCCAGCGAGGTGCAGCTCACGCCGGATTCCGACTTCACTCTGGAGTCCCCCGTTGCGCTGTTCTGGCATCCGTCGGCGGCCGATGCGATGGTGGGCGACACAGTTCTGGTGACGACGACGGGTTGTGAACGGCTGACCCGCTCGACTGACTGGCCGGAGCTGCAGGTCCAGGTCCGGGGACGCGACGTCCCTTGTCCCGGGATCCTGCGGATCGGCGGCGCGGACGCGAATTCGCCGCTGAGTTCCGGGAGTAACGTTGTTTCCGCAGAATCGTCGCAGCGACTGAACCTTGCTGAGCCGGCGGAAGGCATGCCGAGACTCGATTCGAGCTGGGAGATGGATGTTACCTCCGGGCGTTCGATCTTCGAGGACGACGAATCTCCGTATTCCGAAGAGTCCGTGCTGGAATAGTGTGTCGGAACAGTATGCCGGAATCTGCCCGGACAGCTCCATCAGCAGAACTGTGGGAACGGATCATTCCCCCGGCGGTGTCAGGCGCCTACAATGCAGGGCGGCGGTGAACGAAGAGTTCTGCGAATCTTCCGACAGGAGATGCCGGCTGTTCCGGGTCTGGCTGGTGAACGCGGAAGGACCCGCAGCCGTGGCTGGGCCACCGGATCGGGAGTGCTTCGGGTGGGAGTGTTAGCGCAGGTCCAGATTTCCTGTTTTCTGTTCAGCTACCTGGTGTGCCTTGGCTGCGAGGTGTTTCAGGTGCTGCACCGTCGGACGCCGCTTGGGCGATGGCTGCTGGTCGGGTTTACGGCGGCCGGACTGGTGGCTCATACAGCTTACCTGATGACGCGGTTTCAGATTTCCGGCATGCCACCGCTGATGAGCAGTGGTCAGGACTGGCTGCTGGTTCTTGCATGGCTGGGAGTGATCCTGTATCTGGTGCTGCTGCTGACGTTGGGCAGACTGGCACACGGGCTGTTCCTGCTGCCGGCCATCCTCCTGCTGGTGATAGTGGCCTTGTTTGTCAGCAGCGACGCCACAGGCGATCTGCAGCGGCTGTCGCTGCGTCGCTGGGGTATGCTGCATGCGGCTTCGCTGGTGCTGGGGATGGCGCTGGTGCTGGGGGCGGTGGTGTCCGGCGTGATGTATCTGATCCACCACCAGAAACTCCGCGGCCGTGCGGCGTGGCTCCGCCGCCTGCAGCTGCCCAGTCTGGAACAGCTGACGGCGGTCAATCGCTGGACGGTCATCCTGTCGGTGCCGTGCCTGACGGTGGGGCTGATCACCGGTTTTGTGCTGCTGGTGCTGGTCGGCTCATCGGATCCGAACCTCCGTGTGCGCTGGTCCGACCCGACGATTCTCACCACAATCGCGGTGTGGTGTGCCATGGTGGGAATGCTGCTGCGACTGCTGCGGCATCGTCGGGAAAGTGGCAAGCGGGTGGCGCAGATGTCACTGCTCAGCGGCGGATTCCTGCTGGTCGCCGTTCTGGGTCCGATGCTGCTGGCCGAGGTTGGCGGTCTGAAGACGTTTCACGGCAGTGGTGACCGCGCTGCCCGGGATTCTTCGTCGGCTGAGACAGTCCGTTCCGCCGAGGGCCTGGCAGCGGAGCCGGCCCAATGAACGTGCTTGTGGTCAGCTGCAATCATCACCACGCCGGTGTGAACATCCGCGAGAAGCTGGCGTTTTCCGGCGAGCAGCAGCTCAGCAGCGCCTATGCCCGCTGGAAGCGGGAACACCCGGATTCGGAAATCGTGGTGCTGTCGACCTGCAATCGCGTGGAGATTTATGCGGCCGATGAATCGGAGGCCGAGGGTGTTTCCTCGGATGACATCACGCGGTTCATTTCCCAGTTCCACGACGTGCCGACGGATGAGTTCGTGCAGTCCGTGCTGGCACATCATGGACCGCAGGCGGTGTCGCATCTGTTCGAAGTGGCCTGCAGTATCGACAGCATGGTTCTGGGTGAACCCCAGATCGTCAATCAGGTCAAGGAAGCGTATCGGATCGCTCAGGAGAACGATGCCTGTGGCCCTCTGACCAACGTGCTGTTCCAGCAGGCACTGAACGTCTCGGCGCGCGTCCGCACGGAGACACGCCTGACCGAAGGACGCGTTTCGGTCGCCAGCGTGGCCGTGGGTGAGTTTGGACGCAGCATCTTCAGTCGGTTCGACAACAAGACCGTGCTCGTGATCGGCGCTGGTGAGATGGCCGCGGAAACTCTGCAGTATCTTCGCAGCGAAGGCGTCCAGCGTGTGATCGTGACGAACCGGAGTCGTTCACGCGGTGAGAAACTCGCCGAGGAATTCAGTGGAGAATTTGTCGATTTTTCTGAACTGGACCTGTGGCTGTCACGCGCGGATGTCATCGTCAGTACCACTGGCGCCGACGAGACTCTGATTTCACGCGAGCGGTTCAGGGCAGCGCGGAAGCGGTCGCAGAAACAGCCCGTGTTCATTCTGGACCTCGCCGCGCCACGCGACTTTGACCCCACCATCGCTGACATCGACGACAACGTGTTCCTGTATGACATTGATGCCCTGGAGGAAACCTGCCGCCGAAATCGTGAACTGCGGGAAGCAGAAATTCAGCGCGCGATGCAGATCATCGCTGAACAGACCGATCGTTTCATGCAGGAGATCTATCATCGCGCCACAGGACCCGTCATCCACCGACTGCGGGAACACTGGAACGAAATCAGCCGCATTGAACTTGATCGACTGTACCGCCGGCTGCCGGATCTGAATGATCCGCAGCGCGTGGCGATCGAAGCCACGATTCAGAGAATCGTCAATAAACTGCTTCATCCGCCCCTGGAAGCACTGAAGGATGAAGCTCGCGCAGGAACTCCGGACAGCCTGCTTCACGCCATCCGCCGACTGTTCCTGGGACGTGACGGTTAGAACTCCTGACAAAACCTCCGGGGCCGCGTGGCTTCGAGAGTGGTCGAGATGCCAGGAAGAGTGAAGTGACCGTAAGGACCGGCATTCGCAGCCTCCCGACTGCTGCACGCAGCGCGGCCGGGTTCTGATCGGCTCCACTCTCCACCGTGTGTCCGATCGGGTGTCAGGGTCGCGGGCGCACGATCACGCAGCGAAGCCCCACGGCGTCACTGACGGCATCGGCATTCATCGGCCGACGTGACGTGGAAGTCAGCTCTGTAAATGGATCCTTCCACGACCCGCCACGCACCACCCGCGAATCGTCCGCCGCTTTGCGGTCCGCCGCTTTGCGGTCCGCCGCATCGCGGTCCGCCGCATCGCGGTCTGTCGAGGCTTCTCGACCGGACGTTGACCAGGCATCGGTCACGAACTCGGAAAGATATCCGTGCATGTCAAACAGGTTCCACGCATTGGGTTTCAGAACTCCCACTTCAGGATCATTGCCGGCCGCGTTTCCGGTGTGCCACGCATAGGCATCCAGCAGCGTGGCCACTGGTGGAACGTCCGACGGCGCTGCCGCCTCATCGCCGAAACTGTAACGCGTGGTGGTTCCTGCGCGACAGCAGTATTCCCACTCAATCTCCGTTGGCAGTCGCACCCGCTCGTCAGCCTCAATCAGTTTTTGTGCCTGCAGCAGCTCGGTCAGTCGTTCGCAGAACTGCTGCGCATCCCGAAAGGTCATCGATTCGGCCGAGTTCCGCGGCCCCTGCCAGCGACTGGGATTCACCTTCATGACCGTCGCATACAGTTCCTGTGTCACCTCGAACTGACTGATGCGAAACGACTGCGGCATGCTGACGACGCGCTGCGGGATGGCGTGATTTCGGGGCTCCGGACTGCCGAATCCGAATTCCTGAGGAAACGGGGGTGTCCCCGGACTGATCGTGACGCATTCCCGGATGAACCGCTCCAGAATTTGCTGACCGCTCGGACTGAGTGGTCCGGGTTGTTCCGCCGCCGGTTGGTCCGCCGCCGGTTGGTCCGCCGCCGGTTGTTCCGCCGCCGGTTGGTCCGCCGCCGGTTGTTCACCCGCCGGTTGTTCACCCGCCGGTTGTTCACCCGCGATCTGTGCCACAGGTGTCACAGGGGTCCTGCCGGGCGCCGGGTTCCCGTCGGCCGCTGGCGCCGGCACGAGCCGCGGCGGCTCAGAACAGCCCTGATCGTCGGCGATGGCGGTGCCGACGGCGAACAGGTACAGCAGGGACATCAGCGCGATCAGGCCGATCTGCTGTGACCGGGGCATGATCAGAACGGCGAAGGGCCAGAGCATGGGCAGATCCTGAATCGGGCGGGGTATCTCGGTAACGTCGAGCAGGGATCATGGCATCGGGCCGCACCCGCTGCAATGATACCGCCTGGCAGCAGCGAACGGAGAGGATTCTCTCGCGGCAAACTTGATCCGGAGAAAG
>SYLK01000359.1 GCA_005809115.1 Planctomyces sp.
GCCACCGGTTCACGCCCGTGGCGGCCCGACTTCATTGACTTCACCCACCCCCGCGTGTTCGACAGCGACACGATTCTGGACCTTCCGGAAACTCCCCGGTCCATGACCATTTATGGTGCCGGAGTCATCGGCTGTGAATACGCGTCGATGTTTCGCAATCTTCAGGTCAAGCTCAATCTGGTCAACATGCGATCGCGTGTGCTCGAATTCCTGGATGACGAGATCTGCGACGCGCTGGCCTATCATCTGCGCGACACGGGTGTGAGGATTCGCAATAACGAAGTCTTCGAGCGACTGGAAACCTGCGCCGATCACGTGGTGGTTCATCTGAAGTCCGGCAAGCAGCTGAAGAGTGATGTTCTGCTGTGGGCCAACGGCCGCACGGGAAACAGCGATCATCTGGGACTGGAGAATCTGGGCATCGTCCCTGACGAACGCGGCCAGATCCCGGTCAACCGGCATTTTCAGACGAGCCAGCCGCACATCTATGCAGTGGGAGATGTGATCGGCATGCCTTCGCTGGCCAGCGCCGCATATGTTCATGGACGGTTCGCGGCGCGTCATCTGGGCAACGGTGACTCGGATCAGTTTCGCATTCAGGATATCCCGGCCGGCATCTACACCAGTCCGGAAATCAGCGCGCTGGGCAAGACGGAACGACAGCTGACCGAGGAGTGTGTGCCGTACGAAGTCGGCCATTCGATGTTCAAGAATCTCGCACGCGCGCAGATCATGGGTCGCCCGGTCGGCATGCTGAAGCTGCTGTTCCACCGTGAAACGCTCGAGATTCTGGGCATCCACTGTTTCGGCGCCAACGCTGCCGAGATCATCCACATCGGGCAGGCCATTATGGCGCAGTCCGGGACCGCCAACTCGCTGCTCTACTTCATCAACACGACGTTCAACTACCCCACGATGGCCGAGGCATACCGGGTGGCTGCACTGAACGGCTACAATCGTGTTCAGTAGTCGCATCAGCAGAATTGTGGATTGCCGGATCCGGGGCGGCAGTGATCGGAATCCGCACGACTGCTGCGATCAGCACGACCGGACTCCTCTGGCTGCCTGACGCGCAGAATGCCGTGATGCCGAATGCCAGCATGACGTAGGATGTGTTGTCCCGACGCAACCTCCGTCACGCCACAGGGCGGCTCGTCCCGGCCATCGTTCCATGCTGTTCACCGAACCCGCCAGCCTGTTTGTCTTCCTGCCGCTGGTGCTGGCAATGTCGCGGTTTGCCTCACGCGCCGTCGGCAACTACCTGCTGCTCGCACTGAGTCTGCTGTTCTACGCGGTCGGCGAACCTCAGCATGTCCCGCTGCTGGTGCTGTCTTCACTGCTGAATTATCTGTTCGGGATTCTTCTGGAAGATCGGCAGCGTCCCGGTCTGAGAAAACTCGCCTGCGGGCTGGGTGTCGGCTGCAATCTGGCGCTGCTGGGATTCTGGAAATACTCCGGGTTCCTGGCAGACAATCTGAACCTGCTGCTGGGACTGGCCGGGGACCTGCAGCTGCAGCGCCCGGAGATTGAACTGCCGCTGGGAATTTCGTTCTTCACGTTCCAGGGTTTGTCTTATCTGCTGGACGTGTACTCCGGCCAGGTGAAGGCGGAACGCAACCCGGCATTTCTGGGCCTCTATATCAGCCTGTTTCCTCAGCTGATCGCAGGACCAATCGTGCGATTTTCCGACGTGGCGGCCGACCTGCGGCAGCGCGAAGCGACGCTCGACGACTGGAGCGAGGGGATCCGTCAGTTCATTCTGGGGTGCGCACGCAAGCTGCTGATCGCGAATCCCGTGGCCGAAACGGCAGACGCCATCTTTTCACTCTCCGACAGCCAGCTTTCGATGCCGCTGGCGTGGGTCGGCCTGCTGGCCTATGCGTTTCAGATCTACTTTGATTTTTCCGGATACAGTGCGATGGCCAGCGGTCTGGGCCGCATGCTGGGATTCCGGTTTCCGCAGAATTTCAACGATCCGTATACCGCCACATCCGTCAGGGACTTCTGGCGCCGCTGGCACATTTCCCTGTCAACCTGGTTCCGTGATTACCTCTACGTTCCGCTGGGCGGCAATCGAGTGTCACCGAAGCGGACGACAATCAATCTCATGGTCGTGTTCCTGCTCTGCGGGCTGTGGCACGGTGCGAGCTGGAACTTTGTCGTGTGGGGCGGAATTCACGGCACCTTCCTCACCCTGGAACGTCATCCGCGGCTGCAGTGGCTGCCCCGTACGCCCGGCGTGAACCGCATCTACACCCTGATAGTCGTGCTGACTGGATGGGTGTTCTTTCGCTGCGAAACCCTGTCGCAGTCCATGGCCTTCCTGCATGCTCTGGTGGCCGGTGACTCAGCAGGGCTGCCGATCTCTCTGTTCGTCAGTCGCACCGGGATGCTGGCGTTCGTCGTGGCCGCAGTCTGGTCAACACCGGCATTCACCCTGATCGGCCGCAGGCTGAATCACCTGTCGGAAAACCGACCCGGGCGGCAACTGCTGTTCGACTCGTCGATGCTGACGGTACTCTGCGGGATTCTACTGCTGTCCGTCTCACAGGCAGCCGCCAATACCTTCAATCCCTTCATCTACTTTCGTTTCTGAGCAATTCGATGCGACATGCCCCGCGCATTCGTTGCGGGGTGTGATCATCACGGGGAGTGATCATGGAGACACAGGCCGGGCAGAAAGCCCTGTGCATCATGTTCGGAATCGTGACACTCACTCCCACACTGCTGTGGCCCACCGGCGCTGCGCTCAACGCACGCCTGAATGAAAACCGGGCAAAGGCACAGTTGCCAGAATCTGCGAAAAACTCTGTCACAGTCTGGCAGACACTGCTCGCCTTCCGCGAATTCTACAATGACAACTTCCCGTTTCGGGATGTGGCCATCGAAGCGGACTCACGGCTGCGAGTTCAGCTGGCGGGAAACTCGTGGACCGATCGTGTCATTCTGGGCCGGGATGGCTGGATGTTTCTCCGCCGCACCCGAACCGGAGTCCCGGTGACGCTCCCGGTGGCACCGTTTACCGAAACGGAACTCGCCGAATGGACGGCGACTCTGGCCGCACGTGAGGCCGCATTACGAGAACGCGGAATTCGTTACGCCGTCATCATCGCTCCGAACAAAGCCACGATCTATCCCGATCTGCGCCCGGACGACCTGACGCCTTTCCAGCCCGACACGCGTCAGGACCAGCTGCGCGAAGCTCTCCGATCCGGCACTCGGGTTCAATATGTCGATCTCAGGCCCGCGCTCCGCGAGGCACGCCATGATATCCCCGACCTTTACTACCGCACCGACACGCACTGGAATGCCTTTGGCGCCCGCGCTGCAGAACGGGAGATCGCCCGGCAACTCGATCTGAAACCAGGCATCGCCACGAATCAGCCATTCGTTGTTCGCTGCACCGATCACAATTACAGTGGCGACCTCCTGCGACTGCTGGGAGCCCCCGGCTTCGCCCGCGAATCACGAATTGAATTGCAGCCGGAAGCAGGTTTCCGCTGGACGCGCCTCGAGTCGAAGGATCCCTCGGAGCCGGGGATACCCGAATTCGTCCGCACATTTGCCACCGAAGTCCCGGACGACCGTCTGCCACGTGCGGTCCTGTTCCGCGACTCGTTCAGTCTGGAACTTCAGCCGTTTCTCTCCGAACGATTTCGCCGGGCAGTTTATGTCTGGCAGTATTCGCTCGATCTGGACGTGATTGAACGAGAATCGCCCGATATCGTGCTGGATATCTTCGTGGAGCGGCAGCTGCATGCCGGACCACCAGCCGCCTTTCTGTGAACGGCACCATGCGGCAGTCCACCTCAGCGCCGAATCTGCCCAACCCGCTGCACCTCAGTCAGACTCAGGGTACTGCAGTTCTGACGGGTACGTCTGCAAAATCGCACTCGTACTTGCACTCGCCAGCATGGCGAAGATCGAACAGACCTTTGTCCATGCACGAGTCAAAACTGGACCTGGCGACTCTGACAAGACCGGGTCAGCCACCTTCGGGTGGTCAGCCAACCGCGAGTGGTCAGCCAACCGCGGGTGGTCAGCCAACCGCGGGTGGTCAGCCAACCGCGGGTGGTCAGCCAGTTCCGGCATTCCATGCTCCATGGGCGGATTTTCCGTGCCCCCTGCCGCATTACGATGCAAATTCCTGCCTCAACGGGGTTCCGGAATCGCGTTTTCCTCACACTGGTATTGGCGAACGGCCGACTTTGCACATATCGTCTGCTTGTCTGCCGACCGCCGACGGCTGAACTGGTCGGTTCCGCAGGCCACAGTGCACCACGAACGGAGTCCGGCGTGCCATGCTGCAATCGCGATATTCTGTATTCTGCGGCTTCGCGGCCGCACTGCTGCTGGCTATGGCCGGCTGCCGAGGCTACCAGCACGCCCATGTGCTCGAACAGGACGATCGGGATCTGGTTGGAAGTCACGCCGCCGGTGCTGAGACCTGGAAACCGCTGATCGAAGAATCCGTCTGCAAACTGCTCGCCCGCTCGGCGAATACCGTGCACCAGGCCTCCCACACAGCCGTGGATGGTGGACAGCCGACCAGAACGGTCTGCTTTGTGGGTGTGTAGAATCGGAGCAGCGAAGAGATCGGGGATTTTCGCGAGCAGATTTACGAACACATTGACGCCCTTGTCAGCCAGAATGATCAGTTTCGCATGATCAGTCGGCGTTACGTCGAAGCGGCGATGGCCGAGAGCCGCTGCCGCCCGGAGTTGCTGGTCCTGCCGGATCGGCAGCGACAATTTCAGGCGGCTCTGGAGCGTGTGGACCAGCCGTTCGACTACCTCCTGTTTGCCAGCATCACGTCGGGCACGACGCCGAGTAATCTGGATTACCAGAGAGATTATCTGCTGACGCTGGAATTACTGAACATTCACACCGGGGAATCGATCAAGGAATCGGCGGAGGTCCGAAAAGGCTACCACAAGTCGATTCTGGGGCGTCTCAAGTACTGATACTGATGAGGTCTGTCCGGCGGATCCGGAGGCGATCCGGCGGGCGGTATTCCGGAGGCCACACATACGACGACGCGGGATAACTGCTGGTGGAACGTGATTTTGTGAAACGACTCCGCAGCTCCCGATTGATGGCCTGCAGCCTGCAGGTTCTGCTGCTGGCGAGTAGTCTGGTGGCCTGTGGATGCCGGAGCTGGCAGCGGAGTCATTCCGCGGCCATCCGGGAATATTCCGCCGGCAACCTCTCCGAATCACAGGCGCAGCTCCGGCAGTCTCAGGACTCTCTGCGAGCTGAGCTGGAACTGCTGATCCTGGATGAGGCCGTCGTGTCACTGGCATCCGGCGACGCCGAGTCCGCGGAAACCCTGTTGCGGGGTGTTCGCCGCGACCTGGAGCATCTTGGCCAGAAGGATCTCACGGAACAGGCGGCTGCGGCTCTGACAGACGATCGTGCCGCGGCATTTGCGGGGCGTGAGTTCGAGCAGCAGATGGTCCTGAATCTTCTGCTGCTCAGCAGCCTGATGACCAACGCCCAGGATTCGTTCGCTTATTCCCTGCAGGCGACCAGGAAAACTGCTGACAGGAAGCAGGTTCTGCTGGCGGAAGCGCAGAAGTCTGCCACTGGCCTGCATTCGTTCGGCACGACTGCGGTGATTCCGGCTGGATTTCCATCGCCGATGTCTGTCCCGATGGAAGGCGATTCATCGCGGTCCGCCCCGGCGAAACTGGTGACATCAGCCGTCGATCAGCCTCTGGCGTTGTCGGCTTACCTGTCGGCAGCCGTCCAGTCGGAGTTCCCCCTGCGTTCAGAAGAGACACAACAGCTGATGCAGGAGCTGTCTCTGTGGAATCCGGAGTTCGCTGCGGCGGCGGGCACTGGAGAATTCGGCACGCGTTGTGCTGCGTGACACGGTACGCTGCATGTCGTGGCACTGGTCGGGAACGCGCCCGAATGGGTGTCTGAGTCAGCGGCACCGACGTCGGCAGCACTGCTGCTGGCGGATCGAATCCTGAGCGCAACGGGCCGGCACACGTTGCCACCCACAGTGGCACCGGTGCGGATCAGCCGACCGCGCCAGGCGCCGCACGGTGCCGCCGTCGGCTCGCTGCGATGTGAAGTCTCAGGCCGTGCGAGTGGCGGAAGTACAGCGCCCCGGATTCCGCTGGAACTGTGTTGTCTGGTGGATCTGAATGCAGTGGCTCAGGCGAGTTACCAGGAGCATCGGGACGAACAGATTGCGCGCGCGATTACTCGCAGGATCGTGAAGAAGGGCGCGATCTACGTGCTGAAGGAATCGCAGAACATTCATCGCAATTCCGCGGTTGATCTGGCTGTCAACGTGGCCGGAATTGCCTGGGAAGCGACTGAGAAACCCGACACCAGGTCCTGGCGACTGCTGCCCGGCCGCGTTGATGTGGCCCACCTGGAACTGCCCGCCGGCGAGTGGGAAGCCCGCCTGAACTCTGTGACTGCGCCGGCTGCCGCCAGGACCCTCCCGATCCATATCGAAGACGGAAGAAACACCTACGTCGTCTGTTTTGTGCCCGGGCACCAGCTGACGGGACAGATTCTGGTGGGCGGAGCAGACTACTATCGCGTGTCGGCTGCCCCGGTGCCTGCCGACTCAGCAAGATGACGCCACAGATCGGCCGCTCTCGAAGCAACGCGGCCACGGAGGTTTTGTCAGGGGTTCTGATTCAATTGATCAGCCCGCTGACCTGAAACCGGATGGGTTCTTCCCGATCACTGATTTTCACAACCATCTGCTCGGAGAACTTTCCGGATTTCTCGGGTGCATGGAATTCAATATCCACGACGTGCAGCATGTTGGGTTTACTGCCCAGTTTCACCGTGAAACAGTCGCTCAGTTTCTCACAGTCGATGTCTTCGATGAGGAATGGCTTGCGCCCCCGGATCACGACCCGCACCGTGGTCGTTTCACCAGGTGACAACGCTCGAATCTGCACGGTTTCGGGAGTCACTGAGATGTCCGGCACCACAGTTCCTTCCACCATCAGCGGCACTCTGGGGTTCGCGGCATCGTCTGTAATCAGGTGAATCAGGTCGCGGAGTCTCTGGGGACGGGCGGTGGCACTGAGCTTCATCGTGAGTTCGTATGACACGAGTCCCCCTTCCCGACCGATCTCCTTCAGGTCGGCCGACAGGTCTTCACTGCCAATGCGGACATCCATGATCTTCCAGTCCGGGCGCCCGGCATAGGCGATCCGGACTGTAACCTGAGCACCCGCGCCAAATTCGACACTGCCGAAGCGCACAATTCCGGGATCAAACACGACATCCGTCCGAATGTAAGCGGAAATCGGGATCTGCACCGATGCCAGTTCGGGACTGTCGAAGAAAATCGTCACCGACGTATCACGTTTCTTGCTGAACTGGCGTGTATTCAGAGTAACCGCGATCGTGGCTTCCTCACCCGGCTGCAGAAGATTCGTCGACGGCGGCGCAGCCTGGGCGCAGGCACAGGCCGTACTGACGCTGCTGATATGCACCGGGCTGGTGGTCGTGTTGCGAACCTTCACCAGAGCCGATGTCTCTGATCCGGTCGCCACGACACCGAAATCCAGCTTCTTTGTGTCAATCAGCTGTTCGGCCCAGCTGCCCTCGGCAAAAGTCAGATCACTCACCGCCAGGCAGACCACCGCGGCCACTCCCCAGTGTCCGATTGTCCCCAACATGTCTGATACCTGTTCAAAATAAAGATGCCCGGAGGAAAGCGTCTGGACGTCCGTTCCCCGGCCTTCGACGTTTGGCGGAAGCAGCCCCATTCCATGCCCACAGCCTCAGAAACACCTCCACAGCCGAAAACCTCCCCAATTTCGGCCCGGCCGTGATTCACGCTGACCTGCTGAGCTTCCCAGGGTCGGCGCTGGCACCTGAGTCATGACAGCGAATCAGCGCGACACGCGTAATCAGCCGGTCAACAGCGGGACAATCGTCGATGGCGACGAATGAACATTAGGCACACAACGGAATTCTGTCAATCGGCAGTTTCTGCCGGCATGAATACCAATGAATCACTCTGGTAGACATAGGCATTCTGAGAATTATGGATAAAACAAGGCCTGCAGGGTGCCATGGCCGGACCGGCAGCGGCACTCCGGGAAAACCGTTCAGCCCGCAGTGCTGCGGAGCGGTCAGGGCATCGACACGATGGAGCAGCTGAGTCCGCCGGCGGCGGGGACATACGCGTGCGTGGCGTAGTCCATCACCATGCGGTCGGCGTTAAACCGCCATCCCAGGGTTCTGATGGCGCGTTTCATCCGTGAGATCCACTGCTGGGGCAGATCGTCGTGGTCGCGTTCAAAATAGAGCGGGATCACCTCATCGGTCAGCACCCGATACAGGTCTTCGCCGTCGCGGATATCCTGAGTATCCTGACTGCTGTGAGTTCTGCCGGTCCCGATGGCGAAGCCATTTTTTCCATCGTAGGCTTCCGCCCACCAGCCATCCAGGATGGAACAGTTCAGACCGCCATTGAGAACCACTTTCTGCCCGCTGGTTCCTGAAGCTTCGAGTGGCCGGCGGGGATTGTTCAGCCAGACATCGACGCCCTGCACAAGCTGCCGTCCCATGTTGATGTTGTAATTTTCGAGGATCAGCACGCGTCCGCGAAACGGTTCTTCTCGCGTCAGTCGAAAAATCTGCTGGAGGATCTGTTTTCCCTTCTCGTCGGCGGGATGCGCTTTTCCGGCGAAGATGAATTGCACCGGATACTTCTGATTCTTGATCAGCCGGGCCAGAAACGTGAGGTCTTTGAGAATCAGGTCGGCTCGCTTGTAGGGGGCGAATCGCCGGGCGAATCCGATTGTCAGAGCCTGGGGATCGAACAGTGTTTCGAGGTCAGCCACAACGTCCTCATCTTCGCCCCGGCGTCTGGCCTGCACCATGGCTTCTGTGCGTGAATACGCGATGAGTCGATTCTTGAGGGCCGAATGCACTTCCCAGAGTTCACCGGGCGTGATGGTTTCGAATTTCCCCCACACATCTGGTTCACCGGTCTTTTCGTACCATTTTTCCGGCAGAACGCGGTCATATAGCACCCGCATCTGGGGCGCCAGCCACGTCGGCACGTGAACTCCGTTGGTCACATGGCCGATGGGGATTTCTTCGACGCTGCGCCAGGGCCAGAGCCCGGCCCACATTTCGAGGCTGACGACTCCGTGCAGACTGGAGACTCCGTTGGCAATCCGGCACATCTTCAGCGCGACGACGGTCATGCAGAACGATTCGCCCTCGTGCTGCGGATCGACCCGTCCGAGGCCCATCAGGCCCTGCAGATTGAGCCCCAGCGCATCTCCCAGCGGTCCGAGGTGTTCATCAATCAGTCCCTGGTCAAACCGGTCGTGGCCCGCGGGAACCGGGGTATGAGTCGTGAATACACAGCGTGCCGCGGTATCGCGGAGCGCGCGGTCGAAC
>SYLK01000031.1 GCA_005809115.1 Planctomyces sp.
GGGTTCGCCTCGCTGGCGGCCGGCTTTGACGGCGGATTCGTGACCACCACGCCGTTTCTGTTCGAGGGTGGAATGCTCACCATCAATGCGAAAGCGAATTTCTATGCCAGCGTGATCGTGGAGGTGCTGGACGACGCCGGTGAGCCGATCGCCGGTTATGCGGCAGCGGACTGCGTACCCATGACCGAGGATCGCGTCGACGCAGCGGTTACCTGGAAGGAGCATGCCGATCTTCGCGCGCTGGCGGGGCGCCCCATCAAACTGCGGTTTCATCTGAACAACGCCCGACTGTATGCCTGGCGGATCACCGGATGAGAGACCGGGAACCGATCCGCGAACCCGGTCCATCAACATCACGAGTCCTTGTGCCTGGAGAAGACCACGGTGAGATCTGCCACATTCTGCCTGTCGCAAACGGTCGCATGCCTGCTCCTGGGGCTGGCATCGGAAATATTGGCGGCGGCGCAGACCGTTACGATCGACTCTCCCCTGTCGCCCCCCGCCTGGGCGCTGCTCGAGCGGGAACTGATCCGGGCGAACACCGAGGCCTGTGAAGAATTCTTCGCGCGGTATTTCGATGAGCGGGGGTTTCTTGAATGCGTGCCGCGGTGGGGCGGCAACGACGGGCCCGATGATGCCATCGAGAATCTGATGGACTGGACCATCCTGTATTCTCTCGGAGCCCCCGATGCGATTCTGGACATGTACCGCGCGGCGTGGGAAGGGCATCTGCGGCAGTATACACAGGCCCGGACTGTCGAGGTTGAGTTCGCGCGGGACGGCATGTATTACCGGGAATTTCCGGTCAAAATGGACTGGTTCCACAATGGCGAAGGAATGTGTGTGTTTCATGTCGAGGGACTCGCGGATCCGGACCACGAACGATTTCGGAAGCGCGTCCGCCGGTACGCCGGGTTCTACATGAATGAAGACCCGGGAGCCCCCAACTATGACCCGGAGCATCGGATCATTCGCAGCATGTTCAGCGGCAGTCGTGGCCCTCTGATGCGGCGGGCGACAGCTCTCGACTGGGCCGGCGATCCGATTGAAGTCGAAAATCGCTTTGAAGCGATCCACGGCGAGCGAAATTATGAGGAGATGCTGGGGCACTTCCGGGAATATACCGACGTGATGGGCGACCATCCTCTGAATCTCGTCGCGACCTCGCTGGCACTCAACGCATATATGCTGTCCCATGAGGAGAAATATGAGCGCTGGCTGCTGGAGTACGTCGATGCCTGGAAGGAGCGGATGGCTGAAAACGGCGATATCATCCCCAGCAAAATCGGGCTGGACGGAAAAATCGGCGGACCGACCGATGGTGTCACAAAGACCCAATGGTACGACGGCACGTACGGCTGGAGTTTTACTGTAGTGGTCCCGCAGACCGGGGAGCTGGCTCATCGCAATCATCACTACCGCGGCTTCATTGGTTTCATGAATGCGGTGCTGCTCACCGGCGATCAGAGCTACGTCGATATCTGGCGCCGGCAGCGCGAAACAATCAACGCTCAGGCCAGATCCATCGACGGAAAAATGCTGTATCCGCAGATGTACGGCAAGCAGGGCTGGTATCATTTCACACCCGAGAAATACCAGCACAACGCGCTGCAGATCTGGTATCTTTCGATGCAGCCTGCCGATCTCGAATTGCTGTCGGATCACCCCTGGATCAGCTACCTTGATGGCAGTAAACCGGAATACCCTGAGGACGCAATGCGGCGGGATCTGGAACGGATTCGCACCAGGGTTGCCGGGATGCGGCAGGACATGACGACTCCCGACACCCGTCTGGCTGACGACCCCATGCGCTATACTCCGGCCAGCCTCGATTCGTTGATGGAACTGATGCTGGGAGGTCTGCCACCGGGAAACGCCGGAGCGGTCCTGCACAGCCGTGTGCGATATTTTGACCCCGAGCGGCGACGTGCCGGGATTCCCGACCAGGTTGCCAGCCTGGTTGACCGATTAACCGCCGACGAAGTCAGCCTGACACTGGTGAACCTCAGCCAGACCGAGTCCCGCACGGTCGTGATTCAGGCGGGTGCCTATGCCGAGCATCAGTTTATCACAGCCAGCATTGATGGCCGGATCATTCCTGTGGATGCGAGCGACCTGTCCGTGCGCCTCGCGCCGGGAGCAGGAGGGCGGATCACGTTTCAGGTGAAGCGCTACCACAACAAACCGACGCTGACGTTTCCCTGGCGACGATAACGGCGTTGGGTCAGGGGGCAGCGAGACAACGCCCCGCTTGCGGCCCGCTGCGGGAGATTCGTATACTGGGGACGTGGGCCACCGCGTCATCCTCAGGACGAAACGACCATGATTCTTCTCCGTTCCCGAAGCCCTCAATGGACAGCCGTCGGCTTACTGTTCGGTGCCGCTGCGGTGTGCGGTCTGGTGTCGTGCCAAAGATCTCCTGAGCCCGCGGGATTACCCCCTTCCGTGGCGATTCCGGAGCCAGTCGCGGCCGTTGTGGAAGAGCCGACAGGTACGGAATTCGCACCGACGGTGGTCGAGCAGACGGCTGAGAAAGCACTGGCCCCCGCTGCTCCCGAATATTCGCTCCCCGAGGCGGAAACGGCGTATCTGTGGGACCTGGAGCACCATAACAATGCGCTCATGAAATTTGGATTCTCAGCTCTGAGCCAGCGGATTCAGGAGGATGACGCAGCCGGACTGGCCGCACTGCTGACCTCGGATTTCGAAGGTACGGTGGCTGCCCAGCCGCGGGAAGTTGTGTTCTCTGAGGAGCATCTTTCGGTGACGCGGCAGCAGTCCACCGGGGACCCGTCGCGGCTGCTGAATCGCGACGAATTTGTCGCGTTCCTGCGGGAACAGCGTCACCGCTTTTCCAGGCCTCCCCAGGTACATTGGGGGGTCATGTCGCTTTCCCCCAGGAATCGAGCTCAGCCTGATGATTTGTGGCAGTGCGACTGTCGGATGCGGCTTTGGGGCGAGACCTCTTCGGCGGCGCCCGCGGCAAAACCCGCTGAAGTTGTGCTGATCCTGCGACTGCTGATGGTCCGCCCTGCCCGAGAGCGGCTGGCCGAGTCGGCGTGGCTGGCGGGGTGCGACATTCAGCAGATCACAGCGGGCCATTCATCGGCATTTCTGTTTCGCGACGTAACGCAGCAGCGCG
This sequence comes from Planctomyces sp., assembly GCA_005809115.1. GTDB lineage: Bacteria > Planctomycetota > Planctomycetia > Planctomycetales > Planctomycetaceae > F1-80-MAGs062. The sequence goes on from SYLK01000031.1 coordinate 3,143, forward strand.
GGATCATTACCAGTCGATACCAGGACAACTGGAAGGACCGCAAGGATGCCCAGAACACGGGAGGGGTTTACGCCTGTGACTACAATCGCGATGGGTGCACGGATCTTCTGGTGACTGACCTCCGGCCGCCCGGCGTGGTGCTGTATGAGGGCCGTCCCGACGCAAAGCTCCGGGAAGTCACCAGTCAACTGGGTCTGCTGTCGGCGAAAGCCCACATGACTGCGGCAATGATTGATCTCGACAACGATGGCTGGGAGGATTTCATCAGCGCCGGCGGACAGATCCTGAAAAATGAAAAAGGGCAGCGGTTCACCGACGTGACGACCCTCAGTAATCTGTTCGTGCTCGTGGGACGCGCGGGGGCAGCACCCAGCCGCATCACGGCGTTTATTCCGGGCGACTACGACCGGGACGGGCTGGTCGATCTGTATGTGACGCGACTGGGCGAAGCACCCGCGTCCTGGCTGGGCCGGGCACATGCCGGCCCGGCGGGTAACATCCTGCTGCGCAACCGGGGAAACTGGCGTTTTGAAGACGTAACGCGTGCCAGTGCCACGGGCGGGGGCGGACGAACGACTTTCAGCTCCGTCTGGTTCGACGCAAACAACGACGGCTGGCCGGACCTGTACGTCATTGATGAGTTCGGAAACGGCGTGTTACTCGTCAATCAGACAAACGGCAGCTTTGCCGAACACAGTCTGACCAACGGTCCTGCCGACTTCGGCTCCATGGGAATCACCTGCGGAGATATTGATAACGACGGCTGGATCGACCTGTATTCGGCCAACATGTATTCCAAAGCGGGCAGCCGCGTGATCGGAAATCTGGCTTCCTCGGCCTATCCGCCGGAGGTCATGGCACGCCTGCGATCTCTGGTGGCGGGCAGCCAGCTCTATCGAAATCGGGGCGGTCTGAAATTCGAGCCGGCCGGGCGGGCAGCACAGGTGCATGATGTGGGCTGGTCATTCGGGCCCCTCCTGGCGGATCTGAACAACGATGGCTGGCTGGACATCCATGCGCCCGCTGGATTCATGAGTCGCGACCGCGGCAAGCCCGATGGCTGAAACTGCCTCTGGCTGGCTGTCGTGTCACAGCCGTGTGATCTGAATTGCAGAGTCGCTGCCCCGGGCAGGCTGGATGAAGAACTGCAGGAGTTCTGGGTCGGCAGTCCCTGGGAAATCATGATGAAACACAATCTGAGCTGCTTCGAGCGGAACCGCACTTACCTCAACGTTGCCGGTCAGGACTTCGTCGACGTCAGTTATCTCAGCGGCGCAGATAATGACGGCGACAGTCGCTCGGCCATCGCGGTGGATTTCCGCAATCAGGGCCAGCTGGATCTGGTTGTCCGTCAGGTGGGCGGCGGACCTCTCGTCATCTATGAGAACCATTTTCCCCCGCGGCACTATCTGAAGGTCAGTCTGCGGGGCACCAGGAGTAATCGACTTGGGCTCGGGTCACGGCTGGTGGCCACGGTCGGTGACCGGCAGATTGTGCGGGAGATGTACCCTGTCAACAGCTATCGTTCCCAGAACCCGCTGCTGGCACACTTTGGCCTCGATCAGGCCGAACGTGTCGATCAGCTCCTGATACGCTGGCCGTCGGGACATGAGCAGCGATTTCAGGATCTTTCCGGAGATCGGCACATCCTGATTGAGGAAGGCAGCGATGCGATCACGACTGTGAATCCGGGAGTCCCATGAATCGAGGTCTGTCGATCCGCAACTGCGGCTGGTTCAGCCTGCTGCTGGCCGCTGCCGCGGCCGTCGTTCTGGCGGTCGTTCCGGCCGGGCGTCTGTGGCGAGGACAGGGCGGTCAGCAGGATCCGGAACTGGCCGAGGCCCGGCGTCTGGAGCAGGTGGATCGCCTCGATCAGGCCGAGATCCTCGTCGCAGCCTATGTTCGGCAGCACCCGGAGTCGCCGGAGGGCCGTTTTCTGTGGTCACGGGTACTGCGCCGACTGGGCCGCATGAGCGACGCCGAAGTTCAGCTCAGGCGGTCAGAGCGACTGGGCTGGGACAAGTCCGCTGTTGAACGGGCGCACTATCTGGCCCTCTGGCAGCAGGGTAACTTTGCAAAGGCGGGTCCCGTTCTGGATCGACTGCTGTCAGAGGGTGACGCTCATCCCGAAGACATCTATGAAGTGCGAGTTCTCGAGGCTCTGGAAAGCTACCACACCGGCGAAGCCGGGGTATGGCTCGAGAAGTGGGTCGCGCAGGTGCCGGATTCTGTTCGCGGGCGGATGCTGCTGGCGTGGGGGTACGAACAGGGACATCGCTGGAAAATGGCGGAATCAGAATACCGTCGGGCTGTGTCTGCTGATCCGGGAAACGCCAATGCCAGACGCTCGCTCGGCAACGTTCTGCTGCAGCTTGGCCGGGCCGACGAGGCGCTTGAGGAATTCGAATCCTGCCGGCAGCTTGACGGTGGTGATCCGGCCACGGTGCGGGGCATCGTCGCCTGTCACGAAAATCTCGGGCAGTCTGAACTTGCTCTGCCCATTCTGGAGGGTGCGGTGCGCACGTTTCCGAAGAACGCGGCACTGTGGGCCGAGCTGGGAAAACTCGAGTGGCAGCACGGCCACATGCCGGAGGCCGATCGATCTCTCGCGGTCTCGCTGGAACTCGATCCTTATCACCCGGATGTCCATTACACAATGGCGCAGGTGCAGCAGCGGCTGGACCGTACGACCCAGGCAGAATACCATCGAACGCGTGCCGGGGAACTGCAGGCGCTCGGGAAGCGGCTGCTTGAGATTTCTGAGCGACTTCGCCTCCAGCCACAGGATGCTGAACTCCGATACGAGGCCGCCATGCTGGACCTGCAGAGAGGCAAATATGAGGACGCCCTGCTGTATCTGAAAAGCGTACTGCAGTATGACCCGGGGCACCGGGCGACACATGCGGCGCTGGCGGAACTGTACGAGAAGTCCGGGAATGTCTCCCAGGCCGCATTTCACCGGGCCCGCGTTCGCACGGGAGGAGGACGCGATGGCGATCCGGGCCAGGTCAGACCATAGCAGGCGACGCGCCCGGAGGTATTCCGCGATTTTCCCGCGAGCGGCCTTGCAAACCGCTCGGAATGTTTTGTACACTCAGGTGCTGTTTCGTCCGGCGCGCATCAGCCAGTGCGCGGCCGACCGGAAACGTCAGTCCGGTTGCGTTGGCGCAGTGCTCGGTGAGAGGAGAACCCGGGTCGTCCCCGGCGGCAGCCAGGGAGACCGGAACGGCAGCTGGTATGCCTGTGAAGTTGCTGTCAGCCCGCGGAAAGTCTGAGTTCGGCGAATGTTGCTTCCTTGTCTTTGGATGGAGGACCTGTCATGTCGAATCGGTATCGTGTGCGTCGTGGTTTCACGCTGATTGAACTCCTGGTCGTGATCGCAATCATCGCGATCCTCATCGGGCTGCTGTTGCCGGCAGTGCAGCAGGCCCGCGAGGCTGCCCGTCGGACGCAGTGCAAGAATAATCTCAAGCAGATGGGGCTGGCCTGGCACAATTACCATGATACCTTCAATCAATTTCCGCCTGGCAGTATGAGGGGCATCGCCGCAAGCTGGCATGTCTTCATCCTTCCCTACATGGAACAGGCACCCCTGTACAACCAGTTGAACCTGTCCAGCGCTATCTTTGGCGGTATTCGATCAACGGTGTTGCCCAGCGGGAAACCGCTGGCGGGAACGACAGTGCCCTACGCCAAGTGTCCCACCGACGATTATCCGGCGGTCACGGATTACGGCGCTTTCGTTCCGGACACCAGCGGACCAAATGCCACGACCAACTACGCGGCAAATCGAGGGACGATGCGCTATGACAGTTTTGGCGACTGTCTGCAGTATAACACGGAGCTGAGAACTCTGGTGGGTGCTGTGAACGTACCTCCGTTTGGAAGCCTTGCGAATACGTGGGGCGACTGTGCGTTTTCGCAGGACTGCTCGGGAGTTATCGGAAACATCTTTTACGGAGCCAAAATTGCGGAAATTCCGGACGGCACATCGAATTGCATCATGATCGGCGAGGTGCTGCCCTCCTGCGCTGACTTCCAGTACTTCAGCGGTGATATGTGGTCTTATAATCGCATCTCGAACAATACCGGCTGGACCAACTTTCCCATCAATTTTGACACCTGTCCGCCGCACGACCCGTCGAACCCATGCGACAATCGCGGCAAAGCACCGGCTCGTGGATTCAAGTCGAAACACGTCGGGGGAGCCCAGGTCACGCTGTGTGACGGCTCGGTTCGCTTCCTGAGTGCGAATCTGGACCTGACAACCCTGTGGCGTCTGGGTGATCGTGCGGACGGCAACGTGATTGGCGAGTTCTGACAGGCCCACTCTGTCTCGCTGCTGCCACGACAATGGACAATGGTGACCCAGGCCGCCGGCCCGATTTCTGTGGTCGGCGGCCTCCGGCTCTGCGAGTCGCCAGTGAGCCTCGAGAATCGCCGACTCACATGGTCAGGCCATCCGATTTTCTGCACTGCAGAGTCGGATGGGCTGATTTGGCCGGGATAGTGCGAAGGCTGTCGCACTGGTTTGAATTTTGACATGATTTTCCCCGAGCTTGCTCCCATGAAATTCCTTGAAGTGTCGCGAGTGTTTGTTGGCTGCCTGACGTGTTCCCTGCTCCTCATTCCGGTCGGATGCGGAGGCAGTGACCTTGACGTCGTTCCAGTGAAAGGGAGTGTGACGTTTAATAACGAGCCTGTCGACAAGGCGGAAATTATGTTCCTGCGCACGGATGGCGGCTCAAAAAAACCGGCTCCTCCGGCCACTGCTGTGACAGGTGTGGACGGCACTTTCGAGTTGCGAACCGGAGACCTGGCGGGAGCTCTCCCCGGCAACTACAAGGTGACGGTACAGAAGACGACAGCGGCGGATTTTGATATCCCCGATCCGCTGCCGCCGGGCCAGACTCGCATCGGTTATATGATGGCGAATAATCTCGTTCCCCACCCGCTGCTGCCTGCGAAGTATTCCACTCTGGACTTCACCCCATTGAGTTTCACCGTCGGGAGCGATCCGGAAAAGAACAACTTCGAAATTGAACTGGAAGGTGCAGCGCCGCCGCCACCGAAGAAGCCAATGCCTTACAGGGGTGCCGAGACACCCCTCTGAAACACTCGGGGGTGTTTCTGTCAGTCGTCTGCGAGGAGAGGTGTCGTGACATCGCGTCGTTCATTTCTGAAGCAGTCGGCGGCCGGAGCAGCCGTCGGCATCACACGGACTTCGACGGTCCCGGCGGATTCCCGGAAAGATCGGATGCCGGTCGCACTTGTCGGCTGTGGTGGCATGGGGGCGGAACATCTGACTCGCCTGACGCAGCGGGATGATGTGGAAGTGCGGTACGTGTGTGATGTGGATGCGCTGCGGCTCGCCTCGGCAGCGAAGACGGTCGAGGCCGCAGGCAAAGCGCCGCAGGCCGTGAAAGACTTCCGCAGAATTCTCGACGACAGGGATGTGGTCGCTGTCTGGCACGCGACCCCCGACCACTGGCACACTCCGGGGGCGATCCTGACAGCCGATGCCGGGAAGCATGTTTACGTGGAGAAGCCGTGTTCGCACAATGTCCGCGAGGGACGGCTGCTGGTCGAAGCCGGCCAGCGGAATCACGTGGTCATCCAGGTGGGCACGCAGTCTCGCAGCACGCGGACGGTCGTCGAGGCAATGCAGCGAATCCACGACGGGATGATTGGTGACATCATTGTGGCCAAGGCCTGGAACAGTCAGCTGCGGGACAATCTGGGGCATGTCCGGCCATCTACCCCGCCGGCGGAACTGGACTTCGAACTCTGGCAGGGTCCGGCGCCCGAAGCACCGTTCTATTCGAATCGCATCCCGTATGCCTGGCGATTCTTTTTCAGTTACGGTGTGGGCGACATGGGCAATGACGGCGTGCAC
>SYLK01000360.1 GCA_005809115.1 Planctomyces sp.
ACTTGCTGACCACGGCGCTCAGGTCGATGCGGTACAGATCCAGCCGCAGCTCTCCCGCCAGAACCTCTGCCGCCATTGTCTTGCCCGTGCCACTCGCGCCGGCGAAGAGCGCGCTGATCCCCAGACCGCGTGATCCCTGCGAGCCAAAGCCCCAGCGCTCGTACACGGTCGCACGGTGCCGCAGGTGCATGGCGATCTCACGCAACGTCGCGCGCTGCGACTCGGGCAACACCAGATCATCCCAGCCAGCCGCCGGCTCAATCCGAAGAGCCAGATTGTCCAGTCGCGGACGTGCCTGCCCGCGACAGGCGTCCCAAAGGCGGCGAGCGGTCAAAGGTGCGCCCTCAGTCGTCGCCTCGGCACAAGCCGCACGGATCGCCGGCGCGCTCAGGCTGAACTGACTCACGATCCGATCCATTTGCCCATTCAATTCGTCGGCTGCTGCCCCCAGAGTACGTTGCCAGACGGTGCGCTGCTCACCGGGACCAGGCTTCGAAACATCCAGCGTGACTGCGAGCCGCTCCGGAGCGGGACGTCGTTCGCGGCTGGTCACAAACAGCGGGCCGACAGTCCGGTCAATAAACTTTGCCACAGCGCTGGTGCGAGCGGCTTCCGCCGTGTCCAGCCCGTCACATTCGATGAGCAGCGCGGTCCCGCTCAGGGCGGCTTCGCGGCACCAGAGACGAATCAAAGCCTCCAGCTCAGCCGGATTCGTCGGGAGCAGCTGGGCGGACATCACGCTCAGGCCCAGCCCCGACGCGGCGCAGGCGGCAGCCGCGATGGCGCGACGCCCTGCCAGTTCATCGCCACACAACTGAATGATCGGCAGCACCGACCGCCCGCTGGCTCGGGACCACGCTGACGCAATCCGTTCCACCAGCGCTGCGTGCGATGGAACCAGGACTTCGGCGGACCGCGCCGGCTCGATCAGGCCGACCAGACGCTCGTCCCGATGCGGAGTTCCCGTCAAAAAGTGCAGCACGCACTCGTCGATCCGCAGAGGACTCAAAGTGAGCGAACTGGCAGATCCCAGCTCGATCAGTCGCCAGTGACGCAGCGGGCCGGCGGGGGTGAGCGCACTCCAGTGTGGCTCCGACAGAGCGGCCAGGGCCAGGCTGAACGTCGGGTCGCTGCGAGACGGGTCGCCCTGAGCAGCTGCGCACAGCGATCCGAAGCGGGAATCGAGTTCCACGCCCGCGGTCAGGAGCAGGACATCGCGTTCGAACGATGAGAGACCAAACGTGCGACAGAGTGTCTCCAGGGCCGCGGGTGCCGGCATGTCCTGAGCGACCTCTTCCAGGGCCTGCTGCGCCTGCGTGGGCCGGATGACTTCCTGTTCCTTCCCGAGCTGCTGTGCGGCATGTCGCTCCAGGGCCTCGCGCACCACGGCGAGCGCTGCGGTGAGGCAGCGCTGGTTCGCGGAAACCCAGTGGTCAGGCAAGGATGGATTCATGCGATCGTCACCCTCGGTGAATCGTACTGACCGGTCGCGTTGGCAATCAGCGGACTCTCGGCGCCGTCGATCCGGACGCGAACCAGATAGTCAGCCGCCGCGACCCCGCTGATCGGAATCGCGATCGAGCCAGTGTTACTGACACGTGGCGGAGCCGCAAAGCTGTACGTTTGTGGTGAGCTGTTGGTCAGCTCATTCAGCAGCAGGACCACTCGCTGGTCTTTCCCGACTTCGGGACTGGTCTGCACGGTCACCACGAGCTGCGGGCCGGAAGGAGTGACGACAGTGGACGCCGTCACGGGTGGGATGATTTTCGGGTGGAGCACGAATGCTGCCACGTTGGATTCAACACCGCGATGCGGCACGGGTGGCGTGCCCAGCAGCATCGGCTGGATGACCTGCACACCCTGCACGCCGGCTCGCAGTGTTCCTGCGGCCAGTGGCGGCTCGGTGAGCGGCAGGCGGATCTCGGTGTCGCTCAGGGCAACTGGCGTGACGGCGTCGCCGCCACCGATTCGGATCCGGGTGGCCTTGTCACCCAGACGCTGGCCGCGGATAACCAGCGTGTCGCCGGGCACAATCGGTTGTTCTGGTCCCGCCTGCGACAGGACCTCTTCAATCACCGGCTGGCGAAACGGCGTGACAGACAGCCTGCGTTCCCGCACGGGCAGCGCTGTCTGATGCGGCACTTCACTCTCGATCAGGACGACTGTGCCCTGATAGGCAATGGACAGAGTATACGGTGTCTGGAAGAAGACGGACCACAATTTCGCTAACTCTTCCAGCGAGAGAGCGAGGGGCGTGAATTTGACGAGTTCGACCTCATCCGCCAGATTGGAACCGGCCAGGAAACGATAGCTGGGGCTGGCGATCGTGTCTCGGATGATCTGGCGCGTCAGAACCGGGCGAGCATGAAACGTGCGGGCCACGCAGCCCAGCAGACGCTGCGGCTCCAGGGTGCCGTCGTCGCCATAAAAACTCAGCAGGTAGTGCAGATCCAGGGCAACCTGCGGCCGATCCACCAGACGGCCGCCCAGGCCGCGCAACGGCAGGTCCGCATTACGCCACGCAGCATTGGGCGTCACCTGATACAAATATAAGTTGACGTGCGGGTCCGGCGTGGCAGTACCCGCCGCCTCGGGACGCTGCGTCCTGACCGTGGCGCCGGACACGGCAGCGCCCACGGCGGCCTGCAGCGTCTGCTGCAACGTCGCAGTCACCGTGGCGATGGCCAGGAAGTTGCTCATCGCGTCCTCCCGTGGCCCTGCTTCAGATATTCGTCCAGAGACATCACTGGGCGGGGCAGCGCTGGACGTTGCCTCTCCGTTGTGGCGGCCGGCATGATCGCTCGTACCTCGATCCGGCCAATCGTGACGCGAATCACTGGCGGCTGGGCACTGTTTCGACGGGATTCACTGCCTGCGGAATCCGCTGCCAGATCGAATTGCGCCACAGGCACTGCTGGCTGCGGGGCGGCCGACTCGTGCCAGCGGGTCGGCTGTTGAATCTGTTCCTGCACAGCCGGGTCCCGGACAGTTGCGAGTGCGTCGTCCTGCAGCTCGGCGACCGGATGCACCCGTCCCGGGAATGAATCTGCAGACGCTGGCACCAGCGGTGCCTGTTGAAAAGCCGCTCCGTGTGCTGCCTCAATCCCATGGGTCACCGGCACAGGGCTTTCCCGATGTTCAGACGGTCCGGGTACGGACCGTTCAGCGGCAGATCCGTCCGACCTGCGACCGAAGCGGACGCTGGATTCGACTTGCCCCGCAGGAACCTCAGCCGATCGTACGATCACACTGCCTGACTGTTGCGCTGCAGACGTGTGCGCTGCGGACGTGTGCGCTGCGGACGTGTGCGCTGCAGACGTGTGCGCTGCAGACGTGTGCGCTGTGGTCTGGGTCCGCCCGACAGCGGGGCTGCTGTCAGTGACGGAGGTCTTAGTGGGCAAGGGCAACGGCGAACTGGTGCGAGCAACGGTCGCATTGTCGGATGCGATGCTGCCGCCCGATTCGTTCGGCAGGGGATTGTGAGGCAGCACATCGGGAAGCGTGGCGACTGGTGAAACTGCCGCAACAGACTCCCGGGACCGCGTGGGGGCGTCAGGGATCAGATCAGAGCCGTCTGCATTTCTCTGCAACTCCGGTCCCGACAAATAACGGGACACGATCAGTGGCCGGACCGCGGCGGCCAGTCCCTGCGTTCGTTCCGCCAGTCGCAGAAAAAAGTCGCTCATGCCCCCACCATTTCCAGATACGCCTGGCGGCGGCGAGCGCTCAGTGCCAGAACCGCGTCTTCGCGCCAGCCATATGCCCGAGCCAGCGTATGCACTTCACGGAGCAATCGTCTGGCGTATGCCGCCACTTCCTCCCACAGGAACTGGCCAATGTCGAGCAGCGGGCGCCACCGATGGTCGCAGGCCGGACAGGTCATATCCAGCAGTATCTCCTGCAGCGGATCACACTCCACCACCAGAGCCGCCAGCTGCTGCAGCAACACCTCCGGAAGTTCGTCAACGCTGGCGGTCTGACCGTCACGACGGATGTCCTGCAGGCAACATTCAGCCAGAAGTCGCCTGACCTGTTGTGGATCCGTACCAACCGCCACCGACAGCAAATCCCGACTTCGCGGCAGGCGAAACTGCAGATCAAACCCGGCCGCGGACAAGGTCTGTTCGCCGGAGGTCGTTTCCGACGATGTCGTCCCGCAGATTGCTGGAATGCCCAGCCCAAACTCCAGTCGCTGACCACAACGCGGACACTCGGCGAAAGCCTTCAGTTCCGGTCCGAACAGCCACTGCCTTACCAGCAGCAGCAACCGGTCTCGCTGGCCCAGACTCAGATCCAGCAGTTGTTCGAACGATCGATCCGGACATGCTGCGGCGAGAATCGTCAATGCCCGTTCCACCTGGCTCTTTGTCTCGCCGGTTTCCCAGATCCGCAGCAGGTCGGTGGCGGTCAGGCAGAACATGGCTCAGGCCGGTTCCGTAAAGGAAGGTTCGCTCGGCTCCGTCACATCGGTATCGCGCTCCCAGCCCTCGTTCTCCAGTTTGATCGTCTGGATGGCCACGGCATTGGCGTTGGCGTCCAGGTCTGGCAGAGATTGAAACTCCGACACCCAGCAGCGAAAAACTTTATAGGTCAGAGCCAGCTGACCGGCTTCGTTATAGACTTCGATCATGATCTCCTTGCGAAAGTCTTTCAATGACACTTCAGCGCC
>SYLK01000361.1 GCA_005809115.1 Planctomyces sp.
CCCGGACAAAACTGAAATCCGTGTACCCGACAATTAAGGTGTGACAGAGCACTAGTTCACGGGGAGCCCGCGTTCCAGTCGGATTCGCCGGACGTCACCGAGCACAACTTCGATAATCGCGGCGTTTCCGGAAACCGCCAGATACTGCGACAGACTGACCACCAGGTTGACGAAGATGGTGATCAGCGCCACGAGCAGATGGATCGTTGATCCTTTCAGCCCCAGAACACCGTCCAGAGAGACGGGAGTGGCCGGATCTGCGGCAGCGCCCAGCGCGCCCGTGCCAATCAGCAAAAGCAGGCAGACAATCATTCCCGGCAAGGTTCCATACTTGATTTTCTGACTCTGCTGATAGAGCCGCAGGTCGAGCTGGTAGGCGCGCGATGTTTCCTCCAGCCAGCGTCCGGTCCCCATGAAATACGTCAGCACGATCGCATGGACCAGCGTGGCAAACGTGAGCGCCCCCAGTCCAGCCAGCATATGCACACCAATCGCTGACTGCACGGCACGATCCGTGCGAGTCACGTCACCGATCTGCATTCCGAGTACGATGGCGGATACCAGAACGACATTGGCCACGAGCGCCAGACTGAGAAAGATTCGGGTCAATTCAGCATCATCCCTGACCGTGCCGCCACATTCCCACCGGGACCAGACGTTTCCGGTGGCCATGGCACAGCCGGTACATCAAATCCGGTACATGACACCAGTGAAGATCGCAGCTGCGAAGATCGCCGTCGGCTGTGTCTTGTGCCGGCGCCGGCAGAAGCCAGTCCCGGTCCGGTCCGGTCCGATTCCCTGATTCTCATTTTTCGAGCGCCATGATGGTCTTCTGATGCACAGTCTGGTCAATCGTCTGTCCCAGCTGTGTCACCTGCATCTGCAGTGTGAGATCAAGTGTGGATCGTACGATCCGGCCGCGGGCGGTATCGAACAGCACCTGTCCCAGGCCCTCAGAACTCTTCAGCCCGATCTGCGCCTGTGCGCCTTCGCCGGGGATCACGGAAATGGTCGGCTTCATGGAAATCTTTGCCAGTCCGGTCGCCGCGTCCCGGCCTTCGTACGTCATGCTGGATGTCACCCGCATCGTCCCGAAAGGCAGCTTTACTTCCTGGATACTCTCCCACATCTGGCCGGCTGAGACCGGACCGTCCGGAAGAACAACGGACGACTGCTCCATCATCTGCTTCAGTGTATCTTCGTTCAGTGGACTGGGCGAGGCACCACTGCCACTTTCAATCTGCTGCTTCAGGGATTCCGGCACTTCGACGTTCTGTACTTTTCCGGTGGGCTTCATGGTCACCCGAAACTGCTGTCCGACGATCTTGCGAAACACTTCAGCGATGGATTTGACCACGGGGCTGGTGGGCTCTTCACTGCTGTCGGTGTCAAACTGCACATTTCCCAGCGGACCGCCTTCCAGCTTCATCTGCACCCGGTCAACCGTCTGAGCCACCAGCGCGTCACCATTGGCGGCCACGGTTGAAACATCCCACGACATCCCCATCGTCTGCCGCATCGTCTGATTGAGTTTCTTGCCTCCAAAGAGCATTTCCGTCTGCATCTGCTGCTGGACGGCATATTTCAGGGTCTCACCCGATTTGAATTTCCAGCGCAATTCGTCCTGAGCACAAGCCGGTACAAGGAATGAAAGGCTGACCAGCAGTGACAGGCAGGCAGCGGCCGTTTGTGGCTTCATCGCGGGATTCTCCGAATCGGGAACACTCTTTCCGTAACAGGACTCTGGTCCTCAGATCCCCATCATAGCAAATCCGGACTTCCGGCCTGAAGAGCGATTTGTCAGCAGGATCCCGGACTGCTGGTCCGAACCGCTGATTCCCGGCTTCAAACGCTTTTTCGCACCCCGATCGTCAGCAGCAGGTTGGCCCATAGTGCCTGATCGGCGGTCTGGACGGTGAGCACATGATCTCGGGAATTCACGGCATCGTAAAAATCCCACCGCGGGATTGGCTGCAGTTCCAGGTGCAGCTCGGCCGCCTGCAGAATGGATCGGTATTCGTCCCATGCGGGCGGATCGTGGGGCAGCCGGTCGGGATCATTCGGCGGCATTCCCATGATGTTGACAGCTTCAATCGGGATGGCTGTCAGCAGAACCCGGAAGACCTGCGCGACCGTGACAATTCCGGGAGCCAGGTTGAGGCTGACCAGCCTGGCACCCGGCCCGCTGGCGGAGGACGCCGGATAATTGCCGTCGGCGATCAGGACGCGCGAACTATGACCAGCCCGGCCGAGAACCTCCAGAATCTCGGGATGCAGCAGTTCCGACTTGAGCACAGGTCTTTCCTCCGGAATTCACTTTTCCGTCATGCCGGGACGAGGCGTTTGTCTGACGGCGCCATCGGGATCCGCCCCGCCCTCCGCAGGCTCTCCGCAGGTCTGCTGAAGGCGGATATCGACACTCGCGCTGTGAGCCGTCAGTCCTTCAGTTTCTGCCAGCAGCCGCACCGCATCGGCATCGGCCACGAGCGCCGCACGATCATACTGAATGACAGAGCTGCGTTTCAGAAAATCTGTGGCGGCGAGACCATTGGCGAACCTCGCCGTGCCGCCGGTCGGCAGCACGTGGGACGGACCGGCAATGTAATCGCCCAGCGCAACGGGGGTGAAGTGCCCCAGGAAGATAGCGCCGGCGTTGCGCACCAGCTGCAGCATGTGATCCGGCTGGTCCATGGAAATATGGAGATGTTCAGGGGCCAGCAGATCCGTCAGTTCAGCGGCTTCCCCTGCATGCCGTGCCAGGATGAGCGCCCCGTAACTCTCCAGCGATTGTCGCGCCAGGTCGCCTCGCGGCAGTTCTGACAGCTGCTGCTCGAGGGCACGCCGAACCTGACCAATCAGCGGTTCATGCCAGGTGATGAGCACTCCCGAGCCGGGACTGTGCTCGGCCTGGGAAATCAGATCGGCGGCGATGAACTGCGGCCGCGCCGTTTCATCCGCCAGCACCACCACTTCACTGGGACCGGCAATGCTGTCGATGTCAACGTCGCCGAACACATGCTGCTTGGCAAGCGCCACAAACAGATTTCCGGGCCCCACGATCTTGTCCACACGCGGAATTCCATCGACGCCGTAAGCCAGAGCTGCGACCGCCTGGGCACCGCCCACGCGATAAACTTCCGTAATCCCGATGGTGTGACAGGTTGCCAGCAGATCCTTGTTGTAACCGCCAAAAGCAGTCGGGGGCACAACCACGGCGATCTCCGGCACTCCAGCGGTCAGAGCCGGTACCGCTGTCATCAGAACCGTTGATGGATAGGCTGCCGCACCGCCCGGAACACAGATCCCCACGCGGCGCATCGGCCGATACCGCTGACGCAGTTCGATCGTTCCCTCTCCGGCAGTCCGCACCAGACGGACGTCGTGCGGCAGAACGGCGCGCTGAAACTCCGCAACATTGTCGCGCACTCGCCGAATCGTCTCCAGAAATCGTGGATCAGCCTGAGCAGCGGCCGACTGAAGTTCGTCCGCCCGGACGCGCACCGTGGCGGCCGTCAGTTCACGCTGATCCAGCCGCGCAGTGTACTCCAGGACTGCGGCCAGGCCCCGCTGACGCACGTCCGCACAGATGCGCTCCACGACACTCCGCGGGCTCAGCGGCTCGCCAAACAGTTCCATGGTCCGTTGTCGACCGGACTCGGACACGATATCGCCGCGGGGACTGAGCTTTTCGCGGAGCTGCCGGATCATCTCGGTGGCATCCGCATGGCGACAGTCGATCGTGCGGATGTCGACACACATCGCCTGACTCATGGAACAGCTCCCCCCTGCAAAAAATCCAGACTGCGGCCAGATCGGTTTGAACTGAAAAGACGACGATAGTACAGTCCAGACCACTGAATCTCATGCGGTCCGGCACGTCTTGTCCACACACCTTGCCATTATTCCCAAAGGCAGAACTCATTGAAAACGATCGACCTTCGCAGTGACACCGCCACACGCCCGACGCCCGCCATGCGTCGGACCATGCTCACCGCCGAAGTCGGAGACGACATGTCGGGCGAGGATCCGACGGTCAATCGGCTGGAGGCCATGGTGGCCGAACTGCTGGGCATGGAGGCGGCGGTGTTCACCTGTTCGGGAACACAGTCCAACCAGATGGGCGTGCGGACACACTGTCTGCCGGGCGATGAACTGCTGATTCACGAAACCGGGCATATCGCCAATTTTGAGGCGGGCGGAGCGGCGGCCCTCAGCGGTGTCACGGTTCGAGGTCTCTCCGGCGAACGCGGGTTGCTGGATGTCACCGATCTCGACGGAAAAGTCCGTGCGAATGACCAGCATCTCTGCCGCACGCGGCTGGTCTGTCTGGAGAACACGACGAATCTGGGCGGGGGAGCTGCCTATCCGCTGGAACAGTTGCGGCGAGTCTCTGCCTGGGCCAGGTCGCACGGCCTCAGAGTGCATCTCGACGGTGCCAGATTCTTCAACGCGACGGTCGCCCGGGGTTACTCACCGGCCGACGTCGCGGCGTGCTTCGACACCGTGTCGATCTGCTTCTCCAAGGGACTGGGCTGCCCGATGGGTTCGATTCTGGCTGGTTCGGCGGCCGACATCACGCGTGCGCGTCGGATCCGGAAACTGTTCGGCGGAGCGCTGCGGCAGGCCGGGATTGTCGCCGCCACAGCCATCTACGCGCTCGAAAACAACGTCGCTCGTCTGGCCGAAGATCACCGGAACGCACGCCGCCTGGCCTCGCTCCTCGCACAAATCCCCGGCGTCTTCATTGATGCCGGGCAGGTCGAAACCAATCTCGTGTTTTTCGAGATTGCTCCGGAACTTGGTACGGGCGTCCAGCTGTCAGCAGCTCTGAAGGATCACGGTGTGCGGATCGGGGCCTCGGGCGGTCAGCGAGTGCGTGCGGTCACACATCTGGACGTGACGGGCGACGACATTGACGAAGCAGCCTCGGTGATCGCCACATGCCTCGCTCGGGGCGTGGCAGATCGCCCCCTCGTCGGCAGCGGACCATATGCGCGCTAAGGACCGGCCAAAAAATCAGTTGAACAAACTCAGGAAAACTTCGGCCGCATGAATCCTGCACCTCGCATGCGGATTCGCTGGAGCCAGTCCCGGTTTTGTGCCAGCCTCTAAGAACCACTGACAAAACCTGCGTGAGCCGCGACGTTTGTGGTGACGATTCCGGCAAGGAGCGAGGAGACGACGGGACATCCCGGCGCCGACGAGCGACGCGGCCTGAAACGTCACCACGAACGTCCCGCAGGGTTGCTTCGAGAGCGGCCGATCTGCGGCGTCATCGCTCCTCGACGACATGTGTCGCCTCGTCACTCTTCCTTGCATCTCGACCACCCTCGAAACAACGTGGCCACGGAGGTTTTGTCAGGGGTTCTAAGTCGTTCACGGTCCTGGGCATCAGGCCAGCCGGCGTTGCAGTAGATTGATCCAGTCCGAGCTTGAAGTGTCCACCACCCTCGTCTGCTCTTCGGGCGTCAGCGGTTCGAACTGCCGCAGCTGCAGATCAATGATCTCCTCTGTGGCATCCGAGGCATCCGTGGCTTCTTCCTGACGCGCGCGGACGCGCTGTTTCAACAGCTGCACCGGCGCTGCGAACATCAGGATCACACATGGCACGTCCAGCCGGTCTGCCAGCTGCGTGAACTGATCACGGTCGGCAGATCTCAGAAATGTGGCATCCACAATCACGGAAAATCCGGCTTGCAGGATCTGTTCAGCGAGGCGCAGCAGGTGCTGGTAGACGGCTGCAGTTCGGGCGGCGGTGTAGAGCGCCACGTCGGAACCGGACGCTGCACGATCCAGCGGACTCAGCCCGGCCAGTCTTCTGCGTTCCACATCCGAACGGATTCTCACCACCCGCAGCTGTTCCACCAGCTGCAGCTGTTCCACCAGCTGCCCGGCAGCGAATGATTTTCCACTGCCCGAAAGACCGCAGGTCATCAGGAGCGACCTTTGACGCGTCCGGACATAACTCGCAGCGAGGTCCAGG
The DNA here is from genome assembly GCA_005809115.1 of Planctomyces sp. Classification (GTDB taxonomy): domain Bacteria; phylum Planctomycetota; class Planctomycetia; order Planctomycetales; family Planctomycetaceae; genus F1-80-MAGs062. The sequence goes on from SYLK01000361.1 coordinate 5,984, forward strand.
TAATTCGCCGTGGCATGTTCGACCTGAGCCCGTTCATCCGGATCGAGTCCCGACTGATGAGATCGCAGGACGCCCACTTTGGCCCGCACAAGTGCCCGATAGACCAGATAGAACTGCAGCACCTGCAGTCCTGAGTAGTCTCCCGTCCGCTGGAGCCAGTGATCCAGAAATCTGGCGGCGAACGGCGCATAACTACGGTGGTCGAGGTCCATCACCACGAATGCCACCTCACTCATGATGTCAATCCAGCGAAGACGGTCGCTGAATTCGATGCAGTCAAAGACAGTCACATGATCGGCAGCGTCAGCAAAGATATTGCCAAGGTGCATGTCGCCGTGACAATCTCGCACCATCCCCTGGGCGGCACGTTCCCGGAACGTATCTGCGAGCCGCATGACCTGTGATTCGGTCCACTGGCGAAGCTGCGGGACGTGGCTGGAACCAGGAAATTGTCCGTGCTGCTGCAGGATGTTCAGGTTGTCAACCGCCGGACCGGCAGTCTCCGCCGCACGACGAAATGGCGAGGCAGCATCGGCTACGGTAATCTGCGCATGAAAATCCGCGACGATTCGGGCCAGGTGATCGATGTGCGTCTCGCGCAGCTCCCCCCGTTCCGCCAGAGCGCTCAGCAGCATCCGGTTGTCAAACTGCCTCATCCGGACCGCATACTCCACGACCGGCCCGCTGCCGCCCATCCGCGGGTGTTCGGGCGTGCCCGTGATGACAACCATGTCCAGATAGAGGTCCGGAGCCAGTCGCCGATTCAGGCGGAGTTCTTCCTGGCAGCAGATCCGGCGACGTTCGAGCGTCGAGAAGTCAGCAAATCCGGTATCGACCGGTTTCTTGAGCTTGTAGGCGAAGTCTCCTGTCAGCAGCACCCAGGAAATATGTGTCTCGATCACCTGAATCCCGTGGACCGGGTGGGGGTAAGCCGCGGACTGCAGGAGTCCGGTGATCAGCGGGACCTTCGGTAAACTCATCGCTTTCTCCGCGTTGTTCCCCAGGCCAACAGTCCGCCGGCGACAGCGCCAAGGAGGTGACCGTCCCACGAAATGTGCTCATCGCGGAAGGGCAGCACTCCCCAGATCAGAGTACCACCATACAGCAGCCCCACGAGCAGGGAAATGGCGATCGGGATCGGCCTGCGCTGCCGCAGGCCGGCCACAATCAGAAAGGCAATCAGCGCATAGATCAGCCCGCTGGCCCCGATATGCACGTCAGTGCGACTGACGCCGAACAGCCAGAGCAGCACCCCAGTCAGTCCGATCAGACACGCCGTCACTCGGATCGGGTGCGGATGAGATCCGAACAGCAGCACGAGCAGGACCACCAGCGGAACCGTGTTATTGAGAATGTGGCCGAAGCCGGCGTGCAGAAATGGCATCGTGACGATCCCGATCAGTCCGGAAGTCGTCCGTGGCACCATTCCATACTGTGTCAGCTGAATCGGAAGCAGAACGTCGATGAAAAAGACGAGCCACATCAGACCGACGGCGATCAGGATACCATTCAGTTCACGTCTCACAGATTCCCCCCGAAAGGTTCCGGGATCGGCGCGCCCAGCCAATGTCACTGCTCGGATTCCGCCACACGCAGCCAGCGCTGCCCTTTCAGCTCAAACCGCGGCAGCTCTCCGGGCGCAGCGCCCCGCACTTCACTGGAAAACCCGAGTCTCTGCCGGAGCGCCGCCTGAACACGGATCAGCAGCGCCGCAATCTGCTCCACTGCCTCCGGTGCCGGCTCGATCGTGACACACAACTGTGGCATCGACCGGACGGTCCGCACTTCCATCCGGAATTCGGCCACCTCAGGAAACTCACGCACGATGGCCTCCACGCTGGACGGAAACACATTGTTGCCGCGGATAATCACCATGTCATCGGATCTGCCAAGGATTCCTCCGTCCAGCCACTTCAGGCAACGCCCGGCGGGATCGGCAGCTGCCGAGACGCGGACGAGATCCCCTGTACGATACCGAATAATCGGGCTGCCGATACGACCGAGATTGGTGATGACGAGTTCACCGATCTGTCCGTCCGCGACGGGCTGAAGCGTCTCCGGATCAATCACCTCGGCGATGCACTCGGTCTCCAGGAGATACAGCCCGCCATGGCGATCTTCACTCTCAGCGCCCAGCGAGGCAACTTCCGTCATGCCCCAGTGATCAATCACGCGGGCGTCCCACAACTGCTCAATCCGGCTCCGTGTCGCGGGGATCGCACCTCCCGGCTCTCCGGCAACGATCAGCAGA
>SYLK01000362.1 GCA_005809115.1 Planctomyces sp.
ACGAACAACACCGGCATCATCAGCCAGGTTGCGATTCCAGCCCTGAATGAGATCATGATCTGCTTGTTCCTCCACCAGAAAATCCCGTGTATGGTTCATTCACGCGCGACCCGTCACGGTGATATGATCGCCTGTCCGACCCGTCTGATCCCACGGACCGAGACTATAGTATACCGATCGTTCGAATACCCATGCAATCGTGTTTTCGCCCCGTCAGAAATTCTTCCAAACTCCGGATCGGCAGATTTCCGCTGACATGTCTTCACCCGACCTTGATCATCTGAATTCGTGGCACTATGAGCTTCCGCCGGAGCTGATCGCCACGCGTCCCTCCGCCCGACGTGACGGCGGCAGACTGATGGTGATTGACCCGGTCCACGGGCGAATTCAGCATTCCATGATCGACGCTCTGCCGGAATTCCTGAGAACAGATGATGTGCTGGTCTTCAATAACACGCGGGTCCTGCCCGCTCGGCTGTTTGGCCACCGGACGGCCACAGGTGGCCGCTGGGAGGGCCTGTTCGTTGAGGAACTTGCGGCGGGCCGCTGGCTGATCCTGTGCGAGACTCGGGGAAAACTGCGACCGGGTGAAACGGTGTCCGTGCGACCGACGGCCGGGGCATCTCCGACGGGGCAGATCACGGGCGGGAACGGGGACGGGGGCGGGGAGCTGGAAATTCGGCTGCTGGAAAAATGGGCGGACGGATCGTGGGTCGTCGAGGTTCCGGACCACGGTCCCGCACAGGCGGTGCTGGAGCAGTTTGGCAGTCTGCCACTGCCGCCTTACATGGGCCGGCGCGAGGCAGACGCGGATGACGAGCGGCAGTACCAGACAATTTTTGCATCGGAACCCGGTGCCGTGGCGGCTCCCACGGCCGGACTGCATTTCACCCAGGAGCTGCTGCAGCGCTGTCGCCGTCGGGGAATCCGGACAGCGGAAGTGACACTGCATGTCGGCATCGGGACCTTTCGCCCGATTTCGGGACCTCGCCTGTCGGAACATCAGATGCACGACGAATGGTGTCGCGTGCCGCAGTCCGCCTGCGACGAAATCGCTGCCGCCCGGGCTGCCGGGGGACGCACGGTGGCCGTCGGGACCACGTCAGTCAGAAGCCTGGAGGCTGCGGCTGATGTGGGGGGCGGTGCGTTGACTTCATGGCAGGGACGAACCAGACTCTTTATCCGGCCGAGTTACCAGTTTCGGGTCGTGGACTGCCTGCTGACGAACTTTCATCTGCCGGGATCAACGCTGCTGGTGCTGGTGGCCGCGATGGCGGGATACGACCTGATCCGGGAAGCGTACCGTCAGGCGATCGCGGAACGATACCGATTCTACAGTTACGGTGACGCCATGCTGATTCTCCGGGACGAAACATGAGATTTCTGAAAGAGCGTCTGGCGCAGGGTCTGGTGACTCTGTTTCGCCTGTCTCTGGTGGCATGGGTTGGCGGCGCCGCGCTGTTTGTCATCACCAGTGTCGCTGAGCAGACGGCGTCCAGTTTTGATTCGCGGATCCGCGATCAGCTGGCCACAATCCGCTTTCCGCTCTACTACGCCTTCGGTGCAGCACTGCTGGGCGTTGCCTGTCTGACGGGAGTCGGAGCGGTCGTGTTGAGTCACGGCTGTCTGCGAAAACGGATGCTGGCGGCTCTGCTGTTCACTGTTCTGGCGGCGGCCGGCGCAGCGCTGGACTATTCGCTGGTCTATCGCCCGCTGCAGCAGATGATCGATCCTCCGGGCCAGGCCAGAAGCCAGCAGTTTGTGATTCTGCACGAGCGGTCGCGGCAGGCCAACGAAGTGCATCTGGGCCTGGCGCTGATCGCAGCGACCTGCGCGGTACTCCCCGGTAAAGCTTCGCTACGCCTGCCGTGCGGCGGGAGCTGCAATGGTCCAGCGTGACTGCGATTCAGGCGAAAACGACATCGCCGCTGGGATTTGATGTTTCCGTAAATACCCAGGCCCACGACAATGCGCCAGGAGTTACCAGGCCTCTGACGTCTTGAACGAGTGATCGGATCCCGACGGAAACGATTCTCGTAACTGGTCTCGTAACTTCGTAAAGGCAGGATCTTCACATTGGCCGACGTCTACTCGTTTCGCGAGTTCCGAAAACAGTGGCGCACCGAATGGCTTGTTCTTTTCGCGTAGGGCATGTCGCATAGTTTCCTTTGGTTGGATTGGCTTCGGGCAACGCTTGTCCCAGAGCCCGCGGGCAGTCAGGAACGGCCGCAGATCAGCTTGATTCTCCCTCCAGCCCAGAACGTCAGCGACATGTGGAGACGCAGCCCAGACCCAGGCCTCCAATTCCGGTTCGATCACAATCACACAGACTGCGTCTGCTGCCCACCCATTGGCGTGAAGTCGTTGTTCAACATCAGATCTTGCGTACCGTTGATGAGCATCCCCCGCAGCCACGTAGTGACAGGGAACCTGGTTTCATCGTCCGGCATGTTCGCCAGTCCGGACTTTCGAGGACCAGGCCGGATCGATGGTGCCCAGCCGCCTCTGCTGTTTCCTGTTTCGATTTCTGAATAGAAATTGTCATTCCTACCGGGAACCTTACGAATCGTTCGCTTCTTTCCCCGGCCCACAGGATTCGGATGCATAATCGTGGATGGCGGATCAGCGGGCGCAGGGAACAACGATCGCTGTTGTGGATCTCGATCCTGAGTTTCCTTTTCGCACAGGATCACCTGCTCGTCGAGAATGTTGTTCGCTTCAATGAGGCGTATCATTCAACATGTCCTTCATCGAATGGCAGGGCTGGACCACGATCTCCAGTCACTCCGTCCCCACCGGCGCAACATAACATAGTCCAGGTCCTGTCCAGCGCAGCGCCTGAATGTCCGCACGCAGTCGCGTCGAGGATGCACACTCCAGCGGGGGAGGCATCCAGCCTGGAATCGCTGCGACGCAGCCGACAGGAGGTGGTCACTTCATGCAGGCGACTCGTCACGCCGATGACTCGCATGCTGGTTGCTCCCCAGACGTTCCGGCTGATGGCGAATGGATGTACGGCGACAACTGTGTTTCACCGTGTTTCCCCATGACGCATTCGCCACAAAATATGTCTCAGCCGAATGCAATTCTCTGAATGATACAGGCAGGCAGCCGATCGCGGCGGCTCGCCAGAAACTTCTCTCTCCCCGGATTGAGACAGACTCACGGCAGAAGTACTGGCTGATGCTCACTCCTGATGCTCTGGTTTGGTACTTCGTTCCAGGCTGAGTGCGACACTCCATCCTCGTCGATTAAGACCACAAGAGTCCCGCCATACCGACCACGAGGCTGGATCGGAATTGACGCGATGGCAGTCCCCGCTTTGTCCTTGAGGTGGATCGTCCCGTCGAACCAGGCATGGTGCACGTCAGCCACATGAACAGAAATCGACTTTTTGGGTCCAGGCGCGCTCGTCGTGGAGAAGGGTTGCACCCACTTCACGTCTCCATCCAGTTCTATCAACTCAGGAAGAGCAACCTGCTCGGTGGCATCCAGGTCGCCGAAACTCTCCCTCTGCTGCCGGCAGCACCGTTTACTGTCATATGCCGGCCGGTGGGGGAAAACCGCACCGGTGATTGCGGGCGGTTGTCAGAGTCTGCTCTTGCGGGACCTCCAGGGGAAGTCCGTGTCCCGGACATTTGTTCCCAGAAACTCGGTGATCAGCTGAGTCGTCTTGTCGGCTTCGTTTCCTTCCACAAAGCGTTCTGCGCTGGCGTTGACCGACGACAGAATCAGCTTGCGAAATTCTTTTGTCTGTTCGGTCTTCAGGTCGACCGCCTTGTAGACTTTCTCGGCGTTCTGTGCGTCTGTTTTGATCGTGGATGAAGCCAGAACCATGACAGCCATCGGGACACCACGGACAGCCTTGAGCATGACACCCGAACTCAGCCCTTTGACCGTTGTTTTGGGGCTGAGCATCACCAGGGCGCGGACGTCCTGCCCCTTGGGAGTGCGATTTTCCAGCAAAGGGGCGTCGGGATAGGGCTTCTTATCCCAGTCAGCAATCGAGAACCCCAGCGCCACCATACAACTCGATCCGGCCGAAATGACGGCCAGCTTCCGCACGTTCAGTTTTTCTTCCTGGTGCTTCCGCAGCAGAAACTCCTTGACAGCTTCCATGTCGATGCCCGCCATGTTCGGATAGTCGGCAGAGGTGGGTTTCAGGGAATTCTCCGAAGCTCCCTCCAGCGTTGGCACGCTGTCGCCATGCTTCCGCAGATCCACCGTGACCACGGCGAAGCCACTTTTCTGCAGCGCCAGCGCCGTCTTTTCCCACACACGCCGGGTCCGTGTATCCCTCGCTTCACTGC
>SYLK01000363.1 GCA_005809115.1 Planctomyces sp.
CCACACAATGGGAATCGACAGATGACACAGGACCCATGGAGCCGGCCAACAATCGACGACCTGCGTCGAGTACTCGAGAGCATCGGCAAGGCCAACGTCTCAAATTCCCGCACGAATGAACGGCTGGAGCTTTCCGTCCCGGCCGAAATTCGTACCTCCCGGGGAAACTCGATTTCCGCCATGACCCGCGAGATCAGTCGCACGGGGATCGGACTCCTGCATCGCGGCGCGATTTCGCCCGGTGATGTCGTCGTGCGCATGGCGAGTGATGCGCGCGAGTTCCAGTACAACGTCCGCATCGAATGGTGCAGCCCGTGCGAGAATGGCATGTTCATGAGCGGCGGATGCTTCCTGACGAATCCGCAGACCTGACACGCCATGGCTGTGGAAGGCAATCGCTGCCGCGTTGGGCTGCCGTTTGCAATGCGCCGCTGACACTGCCAGAATCCGGGCTCCCGGGATCGCGTTGAGCGCTGTCTGATGGCTGCGATCCGGGTTTGCCCCGCAGCGGACCACAGACGGTTGCTTCATGATCTCGTTTCTCGCACGTCACTATCGGGATGGACGGACCCTGCGGTTTTCCCTGGCACACGGCCGGATCGGGACCGTCGAGCCGACTGAAGTCCCCGAAAGCGATGCCGCAGCGCTGCCATTCGTGGCGCCCGGACTGTTTGATATCCAGCTGAACGGTTACGGCGGGGCATGGTTCGGCAGCGAAGTGGTGACCGTCAGTTCCGTCTCAGCTGTCGTGCGAGCGTACGCGGCACACGGGATCACACAGTGTTTCCCGACACTGATCACTTCTTCGTTCGATGCAATGATGCACGGGATCCGGACCATTCGGCGTGCGCAGGCAGAAGATGAACTCGTGCGAGACATCGTGCGCGGGATTCATCTCGAAGGCCCCTATATTTCTCCGGTCGATGGCGCCCGTGGCGCACATCCTCAGGAACATGTTCGTCCTGCCAGCTGCGACGAATTTTTCCGCTGGCAGAAGGCCGCCGACAATACAGTGCGGCTGGTCACACTGGCGCCGGAAGTCTCCGGCGGCATCGATTTTGTGCGCCGCATCGCTTGCGCCGGCGTCGTCATCGCCATCGGCCATACCGTCGCCCCTGCCGAAGTCATCACACAGGCCGCAGATGCCGGTGCGCGACTGAGTACTCATCTGGGTAATGGCTGCCCGGCCATGATGCATCGGCACGAGAACGTCATCTGGCCGCAGCTCGCCGATGACCGGCTGACTGCCAGCGTCATTTCGGATGGCTGGCATCTCCCCAGAGCGCCGCTGCAGTGCCTGCTGCGGTGCAAATCGCCCTCGCGCGTGATCATTACCTGCGACGTCTCCGGTTTCGCCGGTTGCGCTCCCGGTCGGTACGAATATGGCGGCGTCTCTGTGGAGGTCCTCGACGACACACGGATCGTCGTCGCGGGACAGCGCACACTCCTCGCAGGTTCCAGTGCCACCACCGGAGACTGCGTGATCCACATGATGAGGTCCTGCGGAATTTCGCTCGCCGACGCCTGGGATCTCGCTTCCCTCCGTCCCGCAGCCCTGTTCGGAGAACCCGTCTGCAACCTCCGGACGGGCGACGAGGCAACACTCACTCTGTTTCGGACGCTGCCAGAAGCCGGCACCCGTTCACACTCGGGTCGGGCGAGTGCCGCTGCTCCCGGTTTTCAGCCCGTGGCGACGATCGTGAAGGGCCGTGTCGTCAGCGGCGTCCTGACTCCTGATTCCTGAGCGCTGCCCCATGCCGTTCGGCCACTGACCACCAGCACATGTCTGAAAGAACGCGTCATTCCGGACCGGGGTTGTCGCCCGGTACTTCGTGGCCCGCGTCAGAGTCCCCAGACGGCCCGTCAGTTCGCGGGGATGCATCCAACTCACGCTCCCGGTCAAGCTTCTGCCGCGGTCGACGTTCGCGTTCCGCTTCCGGCCGGCCTTCTGCGGCCGGCCTTCGTCGGTCCGCCCTGCCAGATGGGCTGCCGGGCCCGTGCCGAGAGGGTCCCGACCAGTGTCTCATCCGTCCTGCGAATCTCAGCAGTTCTGACTGATCAAGTTTGCCGTCAGCGTCCGCATCAAACCGGAGCGATTCATCCACAAAACGCTCCGGATTCGGCGGGCCCATGGGCCACGGTCCAGCGGAACCACGTCCCGGACCCTCCCAGAAACTTTCGCTTGGCGCGAAGTCCGGTCCCGGGCCAGCACGGACCTCCGCTTCGGGATGAGGACGTTCGCTATGCCCGCGCTCGGACCGCGGCGGTTCCCGGCGGTGTCGCAGGCGGTCTCCGGGCGGACCGATACCCTCAGGTCGGTGCTCACTGTCGCGAGGGCCGAATTCTCCCGGGGGCGCCCAGGGCGGAGGTCCGAATGGAACTTGAACCCGGTGATGTCCATCAGGCCCCTCAACCCCGTAACGCTGTGGCCCTGCCGGCCGAGGTGGCCGGAATTCGTCAGCGGTCAGACGGCCGTCCGAATTTCGGTCGAGCGTCAGGAGGGATGCGGTTGCGTCTCGCAGTTCCTGCTCCGAGATGGCATGATCGCCGTCCCGATCCAGCACCGCCACCACCGGACTCCGGCGGAACGGTGGTACTCGGCGATCCCGCCCGGCATCATCCTGTCCAACGAGCGAAGGCCGCGTCTCCGGTGCATCCTCGGGATTCCCGGCAAACACCGGGACGAATGCCGCCGCACTCCAGAATCCCAGTACTGTGCCCATCAGTAAGTACTTCGTCATCGGACTCACCCCTCCCCATCGATTGCCCTGCCCCCGCGGCCGATACGCCTGTACGCGAAATTTCGCTGGGAACGCCATCAGTGTTGCCGGTCTTGTCAGAGCCTCTGAAGCGAAACACAACCCCTTCCGACTACTGCACGGTGATGTCGTCGAAGAGAACTGCCTGAGCAAACTCCGGGTACCCTGCAGACTTGAACTGGGAATTGTCCTTCCTTCAGATTGGCGACAACGGGACCGAACGCGACGAGGCCGCGGCCGAGAGATTCCTGTTCGGACCGGGCAGCCAGCTGCTGTTCGATCCTTGTGATCCGCCGTTCAAGCTCCTCGAGCACGTCCGCCAGTTCCTTCTGAACGGGTTCAGACCGAGCCCCCTCCGAAACGGTGCCTGCTTCCTGTGTGTGCGCAAAGGCCGTCAATGCGAGCCCGGCACAGACGACAGCCGCCGAGACGATTGCGAAGCGCGTCATGGCTGCTCCTCCCGTGAGATGTGAAACAACGGAAATCCTGATTTTCTGCGAAACGGACGGGGATCTCTGTACCCTTTCTTCTACCCGCAGGGGGCCTGATTCGTCAATCCCAGCAACCCGAGATTTGCTGATCCGTCCGCGCCGAAGTCGAACATCGTCCATCCGAAACCTGTCTCCAGCCACTGCGAACTGCCGCTTCACATTGGCCGAGTGCGGCTTCCACTCCAGGGGTTCAAGCTCAAGTGCGCGAATCTCAGGTGCTGCCGTCTGGCGACCACCTGTCGGGAATCGCTATCAGCCGGCACCAGCTCACACTCGCGTCGGGCTGGTGCCGCTGCGCCCGTTTTTCAGCCAGTGGCCATGATCGTACAGGGACGCGGCGGCGGCGGTCTGACCGCTGATCCCGGACCACCACGTCCGGGGCCGTCGAGGAAACCTTCGCCAGACGCAAAGTCCGGTTCCGGGCCGCCAGGAACGATGTCCTTCAGGATGCCGTCCGAATCCGGGTCGAGCGTCACGAAGGACGCGGTTGCGTCTCACAGTTCCTGCACTGATGAGCTGCAGCATGATCGGAGGAACCGGCAGGAACTGCACATGGCGAATGCTCCAGCCGCGAATCGCCTCGCTGGTGTATCTCGGTGCTGGACTGGCAGCTGTCCGGGGCACGGCGGCAAAGTCTGTTAATAAACTGTGAATGTCAGTAATTCGTGGATAACCTGTCAGGTGACTTATGTATGATGCTGCCAACGGATGTCATACAGGTACATGATGTCGCTGCATGATGCAGCGGAGCCGGTTGACAGTTGCATCACTGATCAGGGATGTGTGGTTATGCAGCAGGATTGGGCCACGGGCGCTCTGCAGATCATTCGGCGGCCATTCCGACGACTCGTGACGCGCCGGGGAAACCAGGATTCGGTTTCGTGGTCTGAGGGAACGGAGAAGGACCGCTGGACAGAGTCGCTGAAGAACGCTGTGAGGCCACATGTTTACCGCCTGCTGCACTCCGGCGGACCGAATTTCACGTGTCCAGTGTGCGGTTACGTGGGGCCCTTCAAGGACAAGCGGATGCCTGCGGCTGCGGGCGGTATGATACGGCGGCACTCGAAATGCGTGGGATGTGGTTCGTCTGAACGGCACCGGATACTGAGTCTCGTCCTGGACGATGTGCTGGGCCAGTGGAATCCGGCGTCGCGCAGTCTGCTGCACATTGCTCCGGATCTGGCGCTGCAGCCACGTCTCAGGCGGGCATTTGGCACGTACCATGCCGCAGACCTGTTTCAGGCTGGTGTCGATTTTCGGGAGGACCTGCAGTGCCTGTCATTCGCGAGCGCGAGTTATGACAGCATCCTGGTGTCCCGCGTACTGATGATTCCGCCGGACCTGGAGTCCTGCATCCGAGAGATGCGGCGTGTGCTTCGGCCGGACGGAATGGCCATCGTCGGCGAAGCCTGGCTATGCGAGCACACGCAGGAATATGGAGGACTGCGTGACGGGCACTCGCGAAGACTGGGCGCCGACACCATCCGCATGTTGCAACAGCACTTTCGCGACGTAACCCTGTTTCGCGCTGCGCAGTTTGATCAGCGGTACCAGCTGATGAATCGCACGTATCACGGCGATCAGGTGGTTGACGATTACCCCGCGATCACGCGGGAGGTCGGTGTCGGTTATCAGGAGCTTGTGGCAGTGTGCCGGCCCTGAGATCGAACGGCACTGCAGCAGTGGATTCGTTGCGAACAGTCGGGTCAGAGAACGTCTCTCGCTCAGCGTCCCCTGATCGCCCCTGTCAGACGGTGACGGACCCTGACAGGCGACCGTGAGAGTTGTTCTGGACAGAGTATTTCGAAAACGCGCAGGGACGCGTTCCGGTCCTTCCGAGGCGTCTTACCGAGGGAAGTCATGTCGCAGGTCCCGTGTCCCCCCATGCCACCGCAGCGCGTCAGTCACGCAATGCCGACGTTTCAGTTCCCTCGCAGCCTGGTTCAGCCGCTGACGCGACCCTGGTATGCGCTCCTGAACTGCGGATTTCCGTTTTCGAATCGCCTCGAGAGGCACGTCGTCATCTGCGGGTTTCCTCGCAGTGGCACGACTCTGTGCCAGCTGATGATTGAAGCCGGTGTCACTGATATTGCTGTGTTCGGAAGGGAACGCCGTGCCCTGGACAAGGCACGGTACACGTGGCACCGTCACCGCTTCCTGCTGACCAAACGTCCCAATGACATCTTCCTGCTCGACGACATCCGGGATTTCTATCGTGAGCGGGCTGCGTCAGTCCGGTTTATCCTGTTCGTTCGCGACCCGCGGGCCGTGCTGACATCGATTCATGTGGATCGGCCGAACGAGTTTTACGTGTCAGTCGAACGATGGCGCGCTGTGTATGAGCACTGGAAATGGGCCTGCAGGGCAGCCGATGTGCTGCCTGTTCGCTACGAGGACCTGATTCGAGACCCCGCGGCAGTTCAGAACGCGATGACCCGATTTGTCGGGTGGACTGTCGATCGGCCGTTCGAGGAATTTCACCGGTGCGTGCCGCCGGGTTTTGATACTGACGCACTGAACGGCGTTCGTCAGCTGCACGCCGACAACTGTGAACGCTGGCGACAGGAGCGTTTTCGGGACAGGATCGGAGGCCTGCTGAATCGGATGATGCCGGAACTCCCGAGCGCACTGACAGAGCTGGGCTATGAGGCGAACGAGCACTGGACGGACCAGTACCTCCGCCGATCAGCCTGACGGGCGAGCTGGATCGGCTGGAAGAAACAGAGATTCCGCTGGCAGAATATGAGAGCAGCATATGAGAGCAGCATATGAGAGCAGGATTGTTGTACCACGGACATTCCAGGGAATCCGAATGCAGCCGGATCAGAGCCAGAGCAGCTGCAGACGCCCGTGGCGATCTTCCGTCAGTGCGGTGCAGTTCTCGACCCAGTCACCGACGTTACAATAGGTGAGGCCGTCAACCAGCACATGCTGTGGCTCATGCACATGACCGCAGATCACGCCGTCGAATCCTCTGTGGCGCGTATGTCGGACGACCTGCTCGCGGAAGTGTCGCGCATGTAAACCCGGAAAACGCAGGCGATGTTTGACAACGGTTGCCAGTGAATGGCGACCGTGCAGTGCCGCGGACGTGAGGCAGCTCCAGAGTGAGTTGGCTTGCAGGATCGCCTCATGGATGATGCTGAGCGCTGTGACCGTCAGGCCGGAAGCGCGCTCGAAGTGATCAAACTGGTCTCCGTGCAGCACCAGGAACCGGCGACCATCTGCTGTTCGATGATGGAATTCCTCCGCCACTTCGATCAGCCCGAAGCCGTCAATGAAGCGCTGCATCATCGGATTTCGCAGAAAATTGTCGTGATTCCCGATCGCCACGCGAATTCGAGTACCCCGTTGTGCCAGATCCAGCAGACGGGAAATGACTCCGCTGCACTCCGTCTGCCAGGCCCACCGACTCCGGAAACACCACCCATCAATAAAATCACCTGCCAGATAGAGATTCTCTGGTTCATGTCGCATCAGAAATTCCAGCAGTGTCGCCACGCGCGCGTGGCGAAATCCCAGGTGCAGGTCACTGAGAAACAGCGACCGGATGGCCGTCGCTGCGGGAGTGTTGCCGGAATCCCGCTGCAGCGCCGGAAACGCGTCTGGGGGGTTCCCGTCCAGACCACTGATGCGACTCCCGGAGTGTTCCGCGACTGGACTCGGTACGCCTGTAGCTTCCGGCCCTGCTGCCGTTCTCATGAACGTACTCCCTCCCTGTCTGGCTGGTCGTCAGGACCTGCCAGAGATTTGTCCAGTCAGAACCCGTGACAAATTGGTGCGACATGATCCTGTACAAAAGCCGCATTCGTGGTACCAAAGTGACCGCCAAAGTTCCATGACTTCATCATGGACGGGCGAAATCTCACCTGATGGAGCTGAGGCTCAGTCCGGAGCTGAGCATCAGCTCCGGAGAGCTGTGTCGCGGATCCTGTGTTTCGTGAGACCAGCCGAAACCCGAGTGAGCCTGCCGAAATCGCGTGCCTGCGGTCCATCGTGCCGAAGATGATCGTGCCAAGGCCGGTCGTCGGGAGATCGAGCGGCGAGTACAGATTCCAGATACCGCGCTCGGTACGATTCAGCAGGCGAAGTACATCGAAGGTTGTTGAGACAGCCGCGGCCATCAGTACAGCCGTCACGACGCGGTGTTCCGGAGTCAGTGCCTCCAGCACAAAGAGGGCAATCCCGGCCCCCGCAGAGTGTCCGATCAGATGAACGGGCCGCCCGGGAAAGTGATGCTGATAGTCCATGACGATTTCCGCAACGGCACGCGAGCGACAGCGATTGTGCCGTTCCCGAATCAGGTGCAGGGGAGTCCAGATCCAAAAGCTTCGCCAGTCGATAATCCTGATGGCATGACGCAGCTGCCCCTCGACGAGACCCCGGGCGATGCTGTCATTGATCGAGCTGCAGCCTTCAATTCCCGGCAGAATAATTATCAGTCCGTGTTCCAGTCGGCCGGTGTTCGCCAGCTGGCGATGATACCGGGCCGCTGTACTTCCCAGAGGAGCCAGTCCCAGACTGAGGAGCGATCGAAAGCCGGTTCCGAATCGTGGCCGTGTGCTGCTGCGGCCGGTTCGGACTGCCGCTGGTGGCCTTTCGCGACGGAACTGTGTCAGCGTCTTGATCACCCGGTTCATTCAGACGTTCTCCCGTCCAGGCTGGTCTCGTGGATTTGTGAGGGCTAGCCGACGAGATACAGGCTGAATTCGCTGATCAGCAGGCCGAGCAGCGCTCCCACCAGAACATCGGTCGGGTAATGCAGTCCGAGAACAACCCGGGACACCGCAACCAGCAGCGTGAACACCAGCAGCACCGGCAGCAGTCCCGGAAACCAGGCCGCTGTGATCAGTGAAAACGACACCGCATGCATCGTATGCCCGGACGGGAAGCTGTATTCATCCAGCGCGGCCGTTCCCTGCCGGATGGCGACCTGTACGGCCCCCGGCCGCGGTCGCTGCGTGACTCCCTTGATGGACTTATAGATGACCAGAGTCGCGAGCGCAGTCATTCCCATGTGCAGTGCCGCACGCACGCCGTACGGCCCATGCAGCAATGCCAGTGTCGCCATCAGTACATACCAGATCACACCAGTCCCCAGGCGACTGACAGCGAGAAAGAACGGGCAGACGCTGCGCCACCGGAGACTCCGATTCATCTGCAGCGTAATCGCACTGTCCCACAGGATCAGCTGTTTCACGACCGCCTGTCGTCGAGTCATCTTCACTGATGATTCCCTTCTGCCGAGAGAGCACTTTTACATCAAGTATCGCGTCCCGATGTTAATTTCATGCGGCAGTTCAGGTTGATTTGCTGTGAACTTTTTTCCGGGCAGCTGCAGCCACGGCGTCCTTCACAATAGTCAGGACCTCTGTCAGGCCTTCTGTTGACTTGCCTGCCGGGACCGACAGGCCGCGAGCTGGAACAGCCTCACCAGGGCGGCC
>SYLK01000364.1 GCA_005809115.1 Planctomyces sp.
GCGCGGCCAGCCCGATCCCCTGCGCCACCTGAGACAGGAAATACCGCCGGTTTTTGGCGAGTTCATAGTTCAGCATGTTCATCGAGTTATTCCTTCGTGACAACTTCGTCGAGATTCAGAATCAGGCTGGCCACCGCGGTGTAAGCCGCCAGGATCGCCGGATCCAGCTGCTCGTTGCGGGGAAACTCACCTGTACTGATCAGCTGTGTGGCCGCCTCAGGTTTCTCCTGAAACATCGCCAGGCTGCGATTGAAATTGCTCACCAGAATGGTACGTTCCTGAGGACGGGGCTGACGAGCGGTGATCATGTAGAACGCCCGGGCGATGCGATCGTCCGGCGACCCGGTAATCGTCTCCATCACTTTTTGTGCCAGGACACGCGCCGCTTCGACGAATGTGGGATCATTCATCAGCGCCAGGGCCTGCAACGGTGTATTCGTACGTGTTCGCTGCACAATGCAGGCTTCGCGGCTGGTCGCATCCAGCGTCACCATGGTCGGAGGCGCTGACGTGCGTTTCCAGTAAGTATACAGGCTGCGACGATAGAGATCGGCTCCATGGGACTGGACATATTCCGTATCCGTGGCGATCTCCATCCACAGGCCCTCCGGCTGATACGGCCGCACCGAGGGGCCGCCCGCAGCATCCGTCAGCAGACCGCTCACCAGAAGCGCCTGATCGCGAATCGTTTCAGCGGGAAGTCGCACGCGGGGCCCTCGTGCCAGCAGGCGATTCTCCGGATCATGCTGCAGCAGTCGGGGCGAAACCTTCGATGACTGCCGGTAGCTGCTGCTGCTGACGATCAGCTTCTGCAGTTCCTTGACATTCCAGCCGGTCTCAATGAATTCTCGTGCCAGCCAGTCCAGCAGCTCGGGGTGGCTTGGAAGCTCACCCTGGGCACCGAAGTCTTCCGCCGTCTTGACCAGACCGATACCAAAGTACTGCTGCCAGAATCGATTGACCGTGACTCGGGCTGTCAGCGGATGACGCGGATCGACCAGCCAGCGCGCGAATCCCAGCCGGTTGTTGGGAGCCACGTCAGCCAGGGGCGGAAAAGCGGCCGGCACACCGGCACTGACCTTCTCACCCGGATTGTCGTACTGCCCGCGCACCAGGATGTGCGTGTCGCGCGGCGTCTCCATTTCCTGCATCACCATGACGGTGGAAATGCTGCTGTAAAAGTCGCGCCGCTGTCGCTGCAGTGCCGTCAGCTGCTGATCGGCATTGCGGAGGGATTCGGGCGCCGCATTGGCCAGGAAGTACCTCGTAAGCTTTCGCTGCTGAAAATCCGTACGGGCTGCTGCGGGGAGCGCCAGAATCGCAGAAGCGGATTCTGCCACCGACAACAGACCGGCTTCGTCTGGAGTCAGGTCCCGACTGTAAATCCGCACGTCGTCAATTCCGCCGGCGAACGGACTGTGCCCGGACCCGATCCGCAATGGCTCCGGCACGGCATAGGTCGAATTGAGGCGATCCAGCCGAACCTCCATCGCCACGGCCTGACCATCGACGTAGACCTGAATCCCCTGCGCCACTCGCGAACCGTCATACGTAACGGTTACATGCTGCCATTCGCTGGTCTTCAGCGGTTCGCGACTTTCCACCCGGACTGCATCGTCCAGCCAACGGTTGATCAGATTGACCTGAATGTGGCCATCTTTGAGGTGGACGTAATATCCGCGCCCCTCTTCCTCAGGCACCATTCGCGAAACGATCGTGCCGTTACCGCTTGTCGGCTTCACCCAGGCTGCAATCGAAAAGCGATCAAAGTAGCCGAATCCGGCGGTGTCCCCGGCACTCACAAACGACGACGCGTCGAACCAGACGCCTTGATTTACCCGGCCTTCCTGAAACGTGACACCTGCTGGTTCTGCGGTACCGGGTTTCCCGCTGACAGCTTCGTTCAGATCACCGTCCAGCCGGAGGTGACTCACCAGTCCGTCGCTGACCGACCAGTCAATCGGCTCGGCTGGTGTGTACGCCGCCTCCCACGCGTCTCGCGCCGCATTCAGTGCAGTCTCGTTTCGACTGACCAGAGCGGCAGCTTCACTGACCTGACGGTCGAGTTCCTCCAGCCGCTGCTGTTCAGCTGCCGTCGGGGCCAGCAGATATGGCGGAGCGTTCCCTTCCTTGATGGCTCTGCCATACTCCGGAATATTGTTGAAGTAAGCGAATACCTGATAGAAGTCCCGCTGCCGCAGAGGATCGTATTTGTGATCGTGGCAGCGTGCGCAACCCATCGTGAGCCCCATCCAGACGGTAAATGTCGTGTCCACGCGATCCACAACATATTCCACCTGATATTCCTCAGGGACAATCCCCCCTTCGGCATTGCCGCGATGATTCCGATTGAATCCGGTGGCGATTCTCTGATCGAGTGTCGGCTGTTCCAGGAGATCCCCGGCAATCTGTTCGATGGTGAACTGATCAAACGGCAGATTGCTGTTGAATGCGCTGATAACCCAGTCGCGCCAGCGCCACATCTGACGGGGGCCGTCGTTCTGATATCCGCTGGTATCCGCATACCGTGCCGCATCCAGCCAGCTGATAGCCATCTTTTCCCCGTAGCGGGGTGATCGCAGCAGGCGATCGACCAGGCGGTCATACGCATCGGGCGCGGAATCCGCCACGAACGCAGTGACTTCTGCCGCGGTCGGCGGGAGCCCGGTCAGGTCCAGGGTGACACGCCGAATCAGAGTGCTTCGATCGGCTTCAGCGGACGGCTGCAGACCATCCTGTTCCAGTCGTGCCAGCACGAAGTCATCAATCGGATTCCGGCTCCAGCTGCGGCGGCTGGTCTGTGGAAGAACCGGGCGCTCCGGGGCCACAAACGCCCAGTGATCGTTCCACTCGGCACCCTGGCGAACCCACTCAGCCAGCAGCGTTTTCTGGTACTCGGTCAGCTCGCGTCCGGAATCGGCGGGCGGCATACGTTTTTCCGGATCCGTCGAACTGATTCTGGCAACCAGTTCACTGGCCGCGGGATCTCCTGCCACAATCGCATGGCGGCCGCCGAGATCCGCGAATGCGCCGGACTGGATATCGAGTCGCAGCTCCGATGCGCGATGTTCTTCGTCCGGACCGTGGCATTTGAAACACAGATCCGACAGGAGCGGTCGGATGTCGCGACTGAAACTGATCTTCGGGCCTGAACCGTCGGCCCGGACCGATGCCGTCAGCAGCAGAATCACCCCAACGTGCAGGATGCGTACGGCGATTCCCGAAACAATCGGTCGTGGCTCTGTCGGTCGATACATGGAGGGACCTCAAGTGGATTCTGCGGCGGTCATCCCCTGCGTGCACAGGAGTCAGCATCATTCAGGAACCGTCGCCTGCGTTATTGTCGCCTGATGCTGCGGCAGCTACAAGCCTTTCGTTGAAGCGAATGCGATTTCCGAACGGGTCAGTGACTTCCACGCAGCGCGTCTGGTGCGGAGTGGTCTCGACAGAGGGCTTCATATAGCCGTATCCCCGCGAAGTGATTCTGGCGTGAAAGTCATCAATGCCGGTCATCCACACGAATACCGTGGCTCCGGGGCAGCAATCCCCGTGGTGTTCGGTCAGATGCAGGACCAGGCCCCGGCTGGAAACCTGCAGATACGTCGGGGACTTGTCATCGCTGCGATGCTCCCAGTCGACGTTGAAGCCGAGAAATCCCGAGTAGAAATCCTTGGCGCGGCCCACATCAAAGATTCGCATGATCGGGATGATGGCCTGAAACCGGGTCTCCATGCTGCGGTGCTCCGACTTCAAAACAACTCGTGAATCTCACGATGGCTGAAATCGACCAGGGGAAAAGGTCGCCCGGCCGGTCCTGGCAGATGCGTATCCAGCCTGAGCCCCAGTGAATGAAACACGGTGGCAATCGCGTCGGGCGGCTGCACGGGACGGTCTGCCGGGACTCCGCCCATCGGATCGCTGGCTCCCACAACTCGTCCCCCCTGCACCCCACCGCCGGCGAACCCGATGGTAAAGCACTGCGGCCAGTGGTCACGTCCTCCGGCCGGATTCACTCGCGGTGTGCGGCCGAATTCGGCCAGATTGCAGACCAGGGTGTTATCCAGCAGGCCTCGCACAGCCAGATCCTCAATCAGAGCCGAATAAGCCTGATCGTACATGGGTGCGACGACATCCCGCATCCCCTCAATCGACGTGAACGGTTTCGACCCGTGAATATCCCAGGTGATCTCGTCGAAAACTGTCAGAAACGTATTGATGGTCACGAATCGCACTCCGGCCTCAATCAGTCGACGAGACAACAGGCAGCACTGTCCAAATCGGTTCATGCCGTACCGTTCCCGAACAGACACGGGTTCGGCTCCGAGATCGAATGCCTGCCGCGCCTGAGTACTGGTCATGAGCCGATAGGCAGCCTGAAAGTTCGTGTCCAGCAGCTGCGCGTTCTCCGTGGATTCGAAATCGCGGATCGTGCCGTCAACCAGATCTCGCAGCCGTCGGCGCCGCCGAAGACGTACTTCACCGATCGTGGGGGGCGGCTGAAGGTCGGGCACTTTGAACTCCGGCCGCGACGGATCTGCCATCAGGGCGAACGGATCATGGCCTTTGCCCAGGAATCCTCCAGCCTGACCGTTGGGCAGGTTGCCGCCGCCACGTCCCATCGGCTCCGGCAGCACCACGAACGGCGGCAATTCGGATCTGCGTCGCAGCAGAAAACTGATCACCGCACCAGCATGTGGCGTATTGACGCCTCCCGTGAACTGACGCCCCGTCTGCATCATCTGCCAGCCGGCGTCGTGCACTGCCGCCCCGGTATGATGACAGCTGCGAACCAGAGAAAAACGATCCGCGATCTTCGCGTGCAGAGGGAGAATCTCGGAAATCTGCATCCCATCCGCGGTGGTGGCGATCGGACGAAACGGACCTCGCACTTCCGCCGGTGCCCCGGGTTTCAGATCAAACGTGTCAACATGGCTGGGAGCACCCAGATTGAAGATCATGATGCATGAACGCTCATCGTGACCCGGTGAAACCAACCCCGCATCCTGCGCCTGCAGGTACTCACTCAGAGTCAGCCCTGCCAGTCCGAGACTGCCGACCTGCAGAAAATCACGGCGAGTTGTTCCGTCACAGGTGTGCGCCGTGCCACGGCCGGAAAGCTGGAGCATCTGGAATTCTCATCGATCTGCCGAGGTGAGTCGCTCCGGATCGCCGGAGTCATCCGCGACAGTTTACCCTTGCCTCATTCGCCGCACAATCCCTCGGATGGCCCGCTGCCGACACAGGGGCGTGCAACATCCATCACACCAGCGAAAACACCCCGAGTAGTGACCCTCGGGGTGCTCGATTCCATACAATCCGGCGAAGCTGTGACTCCGGTCAGAGTCCCGAAACTTGCCAGAAATCAGCGAAACTCAGTGGCAGGTCCCACAGGCCGGGGCAGAGCTGCCACAGCAGCCGGTGCCACAACTGCCACAGGCAGTGGCGGCTGGCCGGTAAACCTGCTGAGAAACAACCTGCTCGACCATCTTGCAGACCTGAACCTGAACTTCTCGCTGCTCGGGCTTGCAGACGGTGACGTTGTAGGTGTACGGCACCTGCTCAGAAACCTGACGAGCAACCTGAACCGTGCGAGTCCGGGTTTCCGGCTTGCAGACCGTTACGTTGTACGTGTAGGCTTCCTGTGTCGTCTGGTTTTCGTAGCAGGTGTACTCAACTTCCTTCTGAACCATGTTGGGAACCCAGACGCGAACAGTCTGGGCGCATCCGCCGCAGGCACTGGCAGAACCACAACTGCCGCAGCCAGCGTCACAGCCGCCACAGGCGGAAGCACCGCAGCCGTTACCGCAGGAAGATCCGCAGCCGTTGCCGCAGCCACCACAGGCATCGGCGGCCCGGTCTTCCCAGTGTCCCTGATCTTCACAGACCGTGCGTGTCTTCTTCACCGGAACGCTGTGACACACAGTCCGAGTGCCTTCGCGCTGCTCGGTGTGGGGCACCATGACGGTGTAGGACTGCTCGACGTTTTCGCAGACCGTCTTGCAGACCGTCCGAGTGCC
>SYLK01000365.1 GCA_005809115.1 Planctomyces sp.
GGTCAGGGGGCGCTGCGCTTCCCTGACCAGAAAATTTGTGCAACTGATTTTTTGGCCGGGCCTAAGGGGGCCGGCTGAGGGCGGCCCTGGCCAGATTCAGATTGTGAATCGCGTCCTCGAGGCCGGGTCGCAACCGGAGCGTTTCTTCCAGCAGCGGTACGGCGTCGGCAAAGCGGCCCCGCTTGCACAGGACGACACCCAGATTGTTCATCGATTCCGCGTGCTCCGGGTTCAGTCGCAGCGCGTGCGAGTAATGAACCTCCGCCTCGTCCAGCTCCCCGATCTCCTCGAGCATGCACGCCAGATTGTATCGTGTGGTAAAATCGTCAGGCCGCACGTCCACCTCGAATGCAGCACCCGCCAGACGAACCTCGAACTCCTTCCGCGAATACACGGCCTTCAGAATCTCGCGATCGCGTTCGCTGCGCGGGAGCACCTGGACCCAGAGATCACCCATTTCGTCGGACGACTGCGGGCCGAACGTCACGCGCCGCGGCGGATGACTGGGATTTCGGATGTTCTCAGCAGAATTGTCGTACGAGAATTCCATACTCAGACTCGCCCCCTTCCGGACCGGAATCGGAGTCGGAAAGCGATATTCGTCCTGCCAGTTGAAGTCCCACTCATGGATCCGGATCAGCGGCTGACGAGTGCCATCCGGATGGACAATATCCCCCTGCATCCGGCGACCCAGGTAATGGGCGTGCGGGTAGACGCTCAGCACGTCCACGTCGACCGGCAGCCGAAACTGTTCCCGAATGCGGTAGTCCGCGTCTCCCGCCGGAATGTCGATTGTCAGTGAGCCAATTCGCAGCATCAGCGGGCGCTTCGACGGCGGACGGTCCGAAAAAAACAGGCCGATGGACACATCCACGGATTCCGGTTTCCCGCCGGGAATCAGATGCAGCTGCAGCACGAAGTCGGTTCCCGGTTCAAGCTCCCACGCCATGTCGGCCGGAGCCTGAAATGGCATCTTTCCCGGAGTCCAGCCGATGAAGTGCCCGTCCGGGCTGTGAGCCGACGGCCCGTAGATCATGCCCCCGAAACCAGGTTCCGGATCTGCCTGATCCAGGCGGCGGGACTCCGCCGTAGAGTCAATCAACAGGACTCCATGATGGACGGTCCGCTGGTTTCCCGGTCGGATCTCGACCGCCCGAACGTATTTCTTTTCCGGAACTGAGATGGGGATCACGAAATTTCGGAAGACGTCGCCGCCGCCGGCCGGCAGAATGAACGGCTGAGGAAATTCCACGATCAGGTCCGGCCGACCCAGCTGCCAGCCCGCCACCCATTCCGGACGCGGGGGCAGATCAGATGGATGACCTTCCGCCGCTCCTTCGGCCGCCCACTGGCTGATCAGTCCGATCTCCGTGTCGGACAGGACGCGCTGCCCGGTGTAGGTCACGCTGTGGGAATCCGGCAGCCAGGGCGGCATAATCCGGCGCCGCACCACGTCTGCGATCTGCGACGCATGGCCCCGGCAGTCGGCATACTCCAGCAGCGAAAACGGACCCGCCTCACCCGGGCGATGGCAGACGGCACAACGCGCAAAGACGATCGGAGCCACATCGCGGTTAAACGTCAGCGATCCCGCCGGCCGCTGCGTATACGGCCCGGACTCAGTACGAAGCCCGGCTGGTGCCCGCCGGAACAGGATCACCGCCGTGACCACCAGCGCGAAGACGATCCCCGCCAGAATCAGGTGCCGCGCTGTCATGCCCCATACCTCATACGGATTTCGGCTTATTCCGGAACCACCACGGGACGATCGTTTCGCTGACGAGTCAGACGTTCCAGAACCACCGCATCGACCGTGCCCTCGGGGGTCAGCAGCAGAGCAGGTTCCGCACCGACAGAACCGCGGCCACCCAGACTGCGCCAGCGATCCAGAACCGCTTCCGTGCTGCGGATTCGCTCGGCCGGCGGAGCAACAAAATCGAACGTGAAATCACGGTACTCCGGAAACTGTCGTAACGCCTCTTCAGCCGTAAATCGCACGGCCGAATAGGGATCATTCAGCGTGGCCGCAAGAAACGGGATCTGCCAGAGCGACCCGCTGGCAGTTCGCGCTTCGCTCCAGCCAAAGTGCCAGGCCGCCAGCACCAGCTGCAGCGCATCACCGCGCAGCAGCCACAACAGCGCTGCGGAAATCGTATGTTCATCCTCACTCAGCTCCACGTCCGGTGCCGCATACCATCGCGTCAGGTGCGCGGCGGACCACGCCATCGTCCGGTCGAGATGGCACAGATTGCAGGCATTTGGACGGCCCGTGCGGACACTGCTCTGCAGATCCGGACTGTCGATCCGGTGGCTCCGCATGGCCGTGAGCAGCGCATATGATGTGTGCGGCATGTGGCAGTTGTAGCAGAGGCTGCCGCCCGATCCGGCTCCGTGGTGGGTGTGCAGCTCAATCTGATCTGTAAATCGCGTGTCCGTATGACACTGCGTGCAGGCCCGATTGCCGCGCATCCCCGCGGCCAGCTGGTCATCCGGGTCACTCTGATGCAGCGAATGACACGACAGGCAGGACATCTTTCCCTTCAGGTAACAGGCCGATTCGGTCATCCCGTTGAATTCGTCACCGCCGATGCAGCTGGCACCATCTCCCCAGAACGCCACCGGCTGATTCAGGTCTCTGGCTGGCTCCGCGGTCGGTTCAAACCGGATCACGCGATGCGACCTCGACAGATCGCCGCCGGCCTGGTATCCGTGACCGTGAGTGTATGCCTCGGTCGGACGAGTCAGTTCAAAATTGGAATGGCACTGGCCACAGATCTGGGACGAGATTTCCGGAGACACCCGCGCCGGATTCACC
>SYLK01000366.1 GCA_005809115.1 Planctomyces sp.
AATCCCGGTATACCGAATCCCGTCGAGGCTGCTGCCTCTCAGATATTCGTAGAGATGTCCCACGCCACAGCCCAGATCCAGCAAGCGGAGCGGTTCGCTGCGGGAGGGTCCGCCGCGGATCACGTCGAGCATGATGCCGAAGCGGCGGAGAGCATCAGGGACGTTCGGCCACCCCATGCCCAGAGGTGAATCACCGAGCCTGTCATAGTAAGACTCCGTGCACTCAGTAATCTGTCGGTAAGCGGGCGGCGGAACCGTTCGCGTGACGGGAATTGTGATCTCGTCCACCGCCAGTTTCCGCAGCGGATCTCTGGCCGGATCTGCGAATTTGTCGAGACTGCAGGGAACCTGCGACAGGACCGAAACTGGCCTTTGCGGCGGCTCACACGACTGTGGCGACGTCGGTTTCACTGGATGCCTGTCCCCGTCCTGTCAGGGCCTCTCAGTCACAAAGTACGACTCATCGGCGCTCCACGGGCTGCGGCGGAGACGGAGGTGTGGCAGTCCCAGCACCTCGCGGACGGCTGTCGTTTCCCCGGGAAATGCGGCGTGATTCAGTTCGTCAAAGCCCACCACTGCACCCTGCGGCAGTCGGTCGCGAATGAGTCTCAGGCAGTCGACGGTGGGCTGATACAGGTCCATATCAAAATACGCCATCGCCACGATCGTCTCCGGATGCTGTGCGAGATACCTCTGCAGCTCCGCAGGCGCATCCCCTCGAATGATGCGATACTTCCGCACCTGAGGCAGCGGCGACTGAAGTTCGCGCAGTGCCAGCAGGTTGTCGAGGTAGTGCTCGTAGCCCGCGGTCACACCATAGGCTCCGGTCTGAGCAGCCGCGGCCGAGCCGTCCTCGGGCGCGACCTCCGGAAACCCGGTGAAGGTATCAAATCCGATGATCAGGCGTCGGTGGTGGTAGGGTTCCAGAATCGCGCGCAATGACTGCAGAATGGCCATGGTCTGCCCCCAGCGGGTGCCGAACTCCATGATCACTCCCGGGACGCTGACAATCTGCTGATACAGCTCTGCAAAGAACAGCAGTCGCTTGACGTCCATCGGCAGCAGATACAGCCCCAGATTCCGGATCAATTCCCCGGGAGGAATCGGTGACTGCAGCAGACACGACAGCAGCTGCTGGCGTGCACCGACTGTCGCTGCGTCCATGACCGAGGCATCTGTCTGAGGGACTCGCGACCCGCCACTGGCCGACCCGCCACTGGCCGACCCGCCACCGGCCGACCCGCCACCGGCCGAGTCGCCACCGGCCGAGTCGCCACCGGCCGAGTCGCCACCGGCCGAGTCGTCGGCGATTTGTGTTGACATCAGCCGGCCTCCCGCAGGGCGTTGTCGCGGGGACGAGCGGGGTCGGCGGGATGCCACACGATCCGACCGAATCCCGTGGCCAGACGCCGTCGGATTTCGCCGGAACTGGCACAGATCGACTGCAGCAGGGCTCCGATCCGTTCGATGTCCGCTGGCGCCACGGACCTGCCGGTGGGGAACTGCATCACAGACCGCAGCAGTTGTTCCGTGACGGGCAGCGGGACGCGCATGTGCCGGTCGGGCGGCGCGTCGGCATAGGGCACTGCGCGATGGCAGCCGGGTGTGAAATAGCTTCGCACGAACACCCCTTCCGACCTCAGAATTGCGACCAGCTGATCGCGACTCAGCCCGAACTGGTCTTCGTCAACCACGGCCACGACATACTGAGCGTTGGTGTCGACGGCTGACGGCCGGGGCAGCAGCTTCAGGCCGGGGACAGCCGAGATCCATTCAGCGTAGACTGCACGGTTCTCGTGATTCCGCCGCAGCAGCTCCGGCATAGCCGCAATGGATCGCAGGCCGGTCGCTGCGGAAAGCTCGTGCATTTTGCCGTTCGTGCCGATGTCACTGACTTCCTGGAGTCCGGTAATGCCGAATCCTCGCAGACGGCGGCACCGCTCGGCCAGCGCATCGCTGTTGGTGACAATCGCCCCGCCCTCAACGGAGTGGACGAACTTGGTGGCGTGAAAACTGAAGACTTCGGCGTCTCCCAGCCCGCCGGCGGGTGTCCCGGCCCGACGACAGCCGAAGGCGTGACTGGCGTCAAACAGCAGTCGCAGTCCATGCCGGGTGGCAATCTGAGTCAGATCGGCCGGGTCACACACGTGCCCCCACAGATGGACCGGCAGAATCGCCGAAGTGCGAGGAGTGACACAGGCGGCGACCGAATCCGGATCCAGCGTGTGGGTCAGCGGATCCACGTCGGCGAACACCGGTGTCAGGCCGATCCATTCCATGGCATGGGCCGTGGCGATGAACGTGAATGACGGCATGATCACTTCGCCCGTCAGCTGCAGTGCCCGCGCGGCGACCTGGAGTGCCGTAGTGGCATTGCACAGGGCGATGCAGTGACGTGTGCCCGCCACGCCGCAGACGGCCTCTTCAAACGCACGCACCTGCGGTCCATGATTCGTCAGCTGGCCTGACCGGAGCACTCGGTCCAGATCACTGAGCAGCAGTTCGTGGTCCGTGATCACGGGCTGTCCGACGTGCAGTGGCTGCGGAAACAGTGGCCGACCACCGAACGCCGCCAGCTGAGGCACAGACGATTTCATGCGCCGCCTCCGCAGAACTTCGGTCTTCCCTGACGCGAGGCGGTTTCGATTCCGGCCAGGCGCCAGACTTTGACCGGCCCCGGTATCATCAGCACGCAGGATGCACAGACGACCGGTTCCTGGTCAAGTGCGTCCACGAAAGTCTGATGTTCGGTCGGGCGGTACAGGACCGGCCGCCATTCCACCGTCCCGTCGGAATTCACCGGGTGTGGCAGTTCCGACTGGCCGTCTCGCTCCCACTCGTCGCTCATGTCCGCAAGAATGCCGCTCAGGCAGGCGTGCACGGCGGTCTGGCCGGCCAGAGGTCCCCGATGTTCCAGCGTTTGCGCCCGCCCGACCAGGTCGACCTCGAAGCGGACATCCCGCAGTTCCACCGAATTGGTCATGCCAAACTCCGTCCCGCACGCAATCGCAAAGACGAAGACAGCATCGTGGCGCAGAAATACACGCGCCGTCCGCCCCCGCCAGGCCGAGATTTCCGGCAGCCGACGCAGATCCCGCGATTCGACAGCCAGCCGATACCGCCGGTTCAGACTCGCCACGTCAGGTGACAGCTGCTGCAGTGCCTCAGCGGACTCGCAGCCGAATGCTGCGCAATCCCTGACGAACTGGACCTGTCGCAGCGGAGTGGCGCGCGATTCCAGATCGTCGTGCAGGACGAAGCTCTCCGGGGCAGGACCGACGTGGCCGGTCAGTGTCTGCAGAATCATGCGGCGTCTCCCGAGGTGACGCTCAGCAGAGGCAGACCCGAGTCTGCCAGGCTCTGACCGCAGAACCGACGCCACATCGACTGGTAGACGGCCTCCAGTTCCGCGGCAAACCGCTTTCCGCTGCAGACCGAATCCCGCATCTGTCCGCGAGTGGCAACACGCAGTCGACTCAGCTCCTGCGGCGAGGATGCCAGCCCGGACACGATTCGCACGTAGTCCCCCGCGCTCGCGGCAATCAGGTGCGGCAGCCCGCAGTGATGCAGCAGCGACGCCGTGGCCTGTGTCCAGGGAAGGCAGCCGGTCTGATCCGGTGCCCGGTAAGTTGGTACCGGAACTCCCATCCACATCGCCTCGTAGTTCGTTGTGCCCCCGGGCCAGGGGAAGACATCCAGCAGAAGATCCATCCGCGAGTAGATTTCGAGATGATTCCGCGGGACATCACCGCTGACCTCAACACGACTCAGGTCGATGCCGGCGTGCTGCAGTTGTCCGACCAGCTGAGTGCGGACCCGCGCGCTTTTTCCCAGAACATCACGCACGATCAGCAGTCGTGAGTCGGGAATTTCCTGCAGCAGACGCGCCCACACCTGCAGGCAGGCGGGCGACAATTTCTCCGGTCGATGAGTGGATCCCAGTGTAATGTACCCGTTCCTGACCGCTGGACACTCCGCCACATCGGGGGCCTCTTTGCCGG
>SYLK01000367.1 GCA_005809115.1 Planctomyces sp.
CCCGGCCTCCCGATGGCGCAAATGCTGACGAGGATCACGAATGAATCGCAGGAAAGTCTTTCTGTCACCCGCCGCGGGCCAGTTCCGGGAAAGTCGCAACCAGCTTGCCAGCGACCTGAGGGCCATCGGCTGCGAGGTCATCGTGCGATCCCAGCTCCAGTCGTGCAGAGGCGGAATCGCCGGGCGAGGCATCTGAAAACGCTGGCGATGCGGCCAGCACACTCAACGAGTCGCGCAGCAGGCGGGCCTTGCCGTGGCGAGTTGCCCAGAACTGCTTATGTGGACAATGCCACATTCGTTTACCGCCCAGCCGAAGGCGCTGTGCCGACGAAGGTTGTGGTATCGAACACGTACTTATATCAGGCCACGATATCCTGCGAGCAGATGGGAAAGGCAGGGAGGACAGGGGGCGGGGACGCATGAAGCCTTCACTTCCGGCTTCGCCAATAGCCGCGACGTCGGCTTGTGTGAGCAACCGCAATCACGAAGACATCGTCGTGCGAACGAACCCGGTAGATCAGCACAAACGGAAATCGCGAAATCCGCAGATAGTGGCAACCTCGTCCAATGACCGGCTGCGATGCGGGATCGATGAGCAGACGCTCGACCGCACGGCGGGTCTGGCGAAAAAATCGTTCCGCCACACCCTGGGATTTCCCGCGATACCATGCCTGGGCCTGTCGAAGCTCGACCAGGGCGAGTTCGTGAAACTCGATCACGATTTCAGATCGGCATCCAGCTGCGACTGGACCTTCTCCCAGGAAATCCCCGGCGTGCCGTCGCTGGCGCGAGACTGTAACTCCAAAGGAAGATCAGCGGCATCGATTGACCAGCCGGGGAGATCTTCGGAAACCGTCTCCAGAAGCCTGGTCGCAAGAAAGAGGCGATCTGTCTCCGTCAGTTCCATCGCAGACTTAAGCAATTCATTTACCGTTGCCGACATCTTCGCCTCCCTTCCGGGACTGCCCAAACGATCTCACAAACGCCGATTTTATTGCGATCCGTACCCAAATTCCATTTGAGATTTAAGATGCTTTGATAAGAACGGGACACGCGGTGAGCGGGCACGCTCAGTCGGGAAAGTCAAACCCAAGATCCAGAGCCGGCGCGGAGTGAGTCAGTTCCCCCACGCTGATCCGTTCGACACCGGTTTCCGCAACATCCCGGACGTTTTCCAGCGTGATTCCTCCGGAGGCTTCCAGCCGGGTTCGGGGAGCAAGTTCGTTGCGAATTCGCACAGCCTCTGCCAGCGTGGGCGGTGTCATGTTGTCGAGCAGGACGATTTCCGGATGCTCGGCCAGTGACTCCCGGAACTGGTTCAGAGTATCCACCTCAATTTCCACGGGCAGATTCAGCCCGCGAGTCCGCAGAAACGCGCGAACCTCACTGACCGCCATCGCCACGGAACGACCTCGGTGTGCTGCCAGGTGGTTGTCCTTGATGAGAATCACGTCGTAGAGTCCCATCCGGTGATTGGTGCCGCCGCCGCACCTGACAGCGTATTTGTGCAGCAGCCGGTAACCGGGCAGAGTTTTTCTGGTATCGAGAATGACGGCCCTGGTCCCGTGCACGCGGGCCACGAAGGCCGCTGTCACCGAGGCAATGCCGCTGAGGTGACACAGCAGGTTGAGCACCGTGCGTTCACCGGTCAGCAGAGCGTTCAGCGGACCGCTGACGGTGGCCACAACCGAGCCGGACTCAACAGGGTCCCCGTCAGGCCGCTCGATCTGTACGTGAACGGGCGTTCGGAGCAGCTCGAACACGATCTGGATCAGTCGCGTTCCGCTGATCACACCGGAAGCACGTGCGGTGATGTTCACCGTCGCCGACTGTGCCGAAGAAATCAGGGCCTGGCTGGAAAGATCGCCCTTCTCCTGCAGATCCTCTGTCAGCCCCATCTGAATCAGCTGGCGGGCAGAAGCTTCCGTCAGCGGGTCAAACGTCACACGCATGGTGAATCTCGCCGCCTGGTCAGGCACAGGGAAGTTGGAATTCTGATGTCACGCTGCGCTTCCTCGCGCGTTCCCGTGATGACACCTTTGAGTGCATTGTCGCTCATCCCGAACGGAAAAACAAACCCCGGACTGATCACGGCACGGTTTCGCTGCGACCGGACGTCCGGCTACACTCAGGCCATCCGCGTTCGTGTCAGCCTGACTGCGTCCACCTTTTTTCCGCAGCCGTCTGCGAGTCGAGTTCATCAATGCCGCCAGTTCAGCAGATCACTCTATCAAGTGGGCGCCTGGAGGTTTCACTCACGGTTCCTCTGGACGCCGAAGTGCATGCACCGGCCGTTGATCGGACGACTTCGGGTGTGGATAAAGTGGTTGCCGCTCTGACGCATCCGCTGGGACTGCCGTCGCTGCCGCAGTGTACGGTGCCGGGCGACAGAATCGTGATCGTAGCGGATCCGGAGACGCCGCTCGTCGCGGAGATGATCACGCAGATCTGCCAGCTGCTGGGAGAAACTGAGGGCAGCGGACCGGCAGTGCAGCTGCTGCTGCCGCGGGATGGCACGGGCGAGGACTGGCCCCGACTGATGGAAGAGCTGCCGAATTCCGTTCGGCGACGTCTGGCGGTCCATGTGCACGATCCGGCGGATGACACCGGGCGCGGCTATCTGGCGAGTTCGGCAGCGGGAGATCGTGTCTATCTGAATCGTCATCTGCTGGAAGCCGACCTGATCATCACAATCGGAACGATCGGATTTGACGGACTGCTGGGATACCGTGGCACCACCAGCGTGATTTTTCCGGCATTTTCGGATGCGGAGACGATTCGTGAAGCTGGCGGCCACGGGCATCCGGAACTGACACCCGAGGAACGTCGGCCGCTGCGAGACCTGATTGACGAGATCGGCTGGCTGCTGGGGACACAGTTCGCCCTGCAGGTACTGCCGGATGCGACAGGCGGCGTGGCGTACGTGTTCGCCGGACTGCCGGGTGATGTGCAGCGGGCAGGACAGGAAGTTCTGGACCGTGAATGGCGGTTTGTGCCGGACAGGTCGAGTGACCTGGTGGTGACCTCGGTTCCCGGCAGTGGATCCGTCGGCTGGAAGCAGATTGGCGCTGCCCTGGAAACCGCCTGCCGACTTGTCCGTCAGGGCGGTCGCATCGCTGTAGTCGCTGACGCCGGTGAACCGCAGGGAGCAGGCGCCGCGATGCTGCGCCGCTGTGCCGAGCCGGAGGATCTGCTGAAGCCGCTGCGGAAGGAACCGACGGAGGATGCGGTCGAGATGACTCAGCTGATTCAGGCACTGCGGCGGGCTCGTGTTTTTCTGCTCAGTTCTCTGCCGACCGAGATCGTGGAGGACATGGGGCTGATTGCTCTGGGATCCGGTGCCGAACTGCAGCGGCTGATTAACGCTTCTGCCAGTGTCAGTGTGATTCCGGGCGCCCATCTGGTCTGGTGCGCTGTGGCAGATTCCGTCAGATGAGCCGGACGTTCCTCAGCGAAAGTCCCGCGACCGGCTGTTCAGCCGGCTGAACAGTTCGGACACATCATCCAGCCGATCGCACACGACGTGAGTCACGTCACCCTCGCGCTGCAGTCGGCCGGCGGCCATCATCACACTGGCGAATCTGGCAGTCTGTCGGAATCGCTGCCAGACGCCCGGGTAAACGACCAGATTGGCGATGCCGGATTCGTCTTCGAGTGTGATGAATGTGATGCCGCTGGCGGTGGCAGGTCGCTGCCGCATCAGCACCAGTCCCGCGACCTTCACGCGACGATCCGGCCGGAGAGTGCTCAGTTCTTCGGCGGCGACAGCGCCCAGCTCCAGCAGGGATTCTCTGAGAAACGAGACCGGATGTTTTCTCAGCGACAGTCCAGCCGCGGCGTAGTCCGCGACGACGTGTTCCACAGGGGACATCGGCGGAAGCTCCGGAACCGGTTCGTCGGCAGCCGGCTGATCGGACGCATCGAACAATGGGAGTTTTTCGCTGGCTGGCAGGGCTTTCCACAGGGCGTCCCTCCGTTCCAGGTTCAGTGACCGGCAGGCGTCGGCACATGACAGGAGCTGCAGCGTGGCCCGGCCCGGCCTGATGCGCCGGACAAAGTCTTCGAACGATCGAAACACACCACTCCGACGGCGTTCTGCCGCGATCCGCTGCGCGTGTTCGTCGGGCAGTCCATGCAGCAGCCGCAGTCCCAGACGGAGTGCCAGGTGTTCGTCGCCGTGGCGGTGGGGGAATCGCGACTCAGTCGGATTCCGTGGCTGGGGCGATTGC
>SYLK01000368.1 GCA_005809115.1 Planctomyces sp.
CAGATGACTGGCGAAAAAAGTGGTAAGCCGCTGTTGCTCTTCTGTCGAAACCAATTAAACGCGATCACCAGGCATGCAACATAAGAGACCGCCATCACGAGCAGCAGTTTACCAGTCGCAGCAGACAACTCGTGAGGCGTTGCATACACCATGTCGTCTTTGTAGAAACCGTAGAAACGGGGTACCCATGCGAGGGCTAGCAGAGTCCAGAGGAGCGACCATGCCGACTGCTGAAGCACTCCGATGAGAATGGACGACCTCCCTCGTGTCGCTTCAACCTGGTTCACAGTTGCAGTCTCCGATTCTGCCCGAGCGTGAGCAGAACCGTTTAACAGCTTCGACGTCAGGCGGGGAAAAACGCGGGGCGCCAGTAAGGCAATCATCGCAAAGGCACCGCTGAGAATACCCGCTCCTCGAAAAAACGGCGCTACTGCCAGACCAACGCATGCAAACAGCAGCCACAGCGGACAGAGCCCCACGAGTCGCTGAGCAATGGCCCCGAGATCAGTGAAGATGAAGGACGACTGTGGCACGTGCGCCGCGTGTCGCTCCAGGGATTCTCTCCCTGCAGCAACATCCTGTGTCGCGAGGCTTTCATCGGATGAGAAGCCCGCTGACATGGCGATTTCTCGAGGTGCCGGCGCTCTGCCGCTCGCCATTGCAGTTTCGCTCGGTGCGAACGCCGATGGCATCGCAGCGCCGGTCTGCATCGCTGCAAGGCCGCGTTCCAGTAATCCGGCAACTTCCGTCGCACTGTGAAAACGATCCGCCGGGCGTTTCGCATGAAGTCGATTGATCAGCACCACCAGCCAGTCGGGCGTTTCCGGATTGATTTCGCGGATCGGCCGTGCCGGGTTGTCGCACAGGCGCCTGAGCACGCCCATCGCTGTCGTCGCTCGAAACGGCGCGTGGCCAGCGAGCATCGTGTACAGCACGCTGCCCAGGCTGAACAGATCCGCGCGTTCGTCGATGGAGTCACCACTGGCCTGTTCCGGTGCCATGTACTGCGGCGTGCCGGCAACGACTCCGCTCTGCGTCAGACTCGCGTCATCGATCGCCCGAGCCAGCCCGAAGTCTGTGATCCGAACGCGGGCGACTCCGTTTTCCAGCAGGATGTTCGCTGGCTTGATGTCCCGATGCACAACGCCCTGCGCATGAGCCGCTGCCAGTCCCTGCGTGATCTGCAGAGCGATCCGCACGGCTTCGCGAACGTCCAGCGAACCAGTCCGATGAATCCGTTCTTCCAGCGTCTCCCCCGGAACATACTGCATGACCAGAAACGGCGGTGTTTCTTCCACCGCATGAATCGTGACAACGTGTTCATGCGACACAGCCGCCGCCGCTCGCCCTTCGCGAACGAATCGCTGCCGAGCCTGACCATTGCCCGCCAGATGGGGTGCCAGCAGCTTGATCGCCACGATGCGTCGCAACGAACGATCAAACGCCCTGAGCACAATTCCCATCCCGCCGCGTCCTGCCACTCGCAGGATATCATAGTGCCGCAGTCGACCAATCGTGCCCGGTTCAACGGGTGGCTCAATGAACGATAGTTTCAGCTCAATCGCCTCACCGATCTCCTGAGCATCCTCGCGCGACTGATTCTGCAGCGCTTCCACGACGCGATCCAGTCCCGGGCCGGCAATCCGGTCGCCTGACAGATTCTTCACCGCCAGTTTCCAGAACGTGCCATCGGCGGCGAGTTCCTGAATCGTGTGCTGACAGGCTTCGCAGCGTTCGATGTGCAGCTCCATCGACTGCGCGTCGGCGTCGGAGAACAATCCACCGATGAGGCCGTGGAGT
Organism: Planctomyces sp.; assembly: GCA_005809115.1. GTDB lineage: Bacteria > Planctomycetota > Planctomycetia > Planctomycetales > Planctomycetaceae > F1-80-MAGs062. The sequence goes on from SYLK01000368.1 coordinate 1,801, forward strand.
TCGCTGGCGGTGGGACATGTCTGCGTCATGTTATTCGTCTCCGATTTCCTGCACCAGTTCCCTGAGGCGGCTCATCACGCGGCTGCGGGCCAGATACACCGCTCCAATGGTCATGCCGAGAGTACTTGCGGCGTCCGCGCCGCTGCGGCCTTCGACCGCCGTGATCTCGAACGCCTTCCACGTTTGTTCTGAGATCCGCTGACGCACGATCCCGGCGGCCCAGTGAAACACGTGCCTCGCGTATTCAGCATCCCATTCAGCCGCTTCGGGCGCGGTGTCCGGCTGAGAATGCATTGCGGCAAGATTGTCGTCTCCGCCAGCCCCGTCCATTCGTCTGGCTGCACCGGCCAGCCAGTTGTTCACTCGATTACGAGCGATTGTAAATAACCAGCCTCGAAACGAACCCCGTTCAGGAGTGTACTGCCATTGTGGCATCTGCTGTGCGACCGATGTGAGTACCTCCTGAGCGATGTCCGCCGCATCGGCATCCTGAAGTCCTTTTCTGCGAGCGAATCCGTAAAAAAGTGGCGCATACAAACTGACAAACCGTTCCCATGCCGGCACGTCGTGCGTGTCTCGCAGTCTCAGCAGCAAGCTGATGCGAGTCGTCGGTGAATTGCCCATTCCGGATGCTCCAATGAGCCAGTACAGCCGACGGCCGAATTCCTGTCACGAAATCTGCAGATTTCTAACACGTTTCTGCGCACGCAGCGCCTTCCTGACAATCACGATCGCAACAGTTTCTGTTCCGTCAGGCAACGCGCGGGGAAACCTGCGGCCACACCCAGCACGCGTTCCCTCGCAAGACGCATGAACTGTGCGATTGTACAGAATGGCCCGTGTTTGAGTACTCTTCCGCAGCGCCACATCCGCGGAGCACACAGGCGCAAGGCCAACGGGCTGCAGGAATTCCGTCAACGGGCCGGGGCCGCTGCCATGGGGCACCGGAACACATGCCGATGGAGTGAGATTGTCACCTCGATGCGTGGCAGTCGGATCATGGCCTCACACGCAGTCAGGTGGCGATTTGATTCTGCCGTGTTTGCCGTGAAACCAATTCTGTGATACGTTTGCCGACCTGCTGTCCTGGAACGGCAGCAAAGGGAGTTCTTTGACTGGTCCTTCGCTGGCTGATTGTCTCCGTGGGTCGGAAACACACGACCTCAGCCGGCTGGAAACATGCGACATGATATCCCGTCATCTGGACCGATCCGCAGGACATCAAATCAGCGAGCGGCCATCGCAGCTTCGCATCAGGGTCGTCCGTGCCCCCGGGTTCACGCTGATCGAATTGCTGGTCGTCATCGCGATCATTGCGATTCTGGTTGCCCTGCTGTTCCCCGCAGTGCAGCAGGCCCGCGAGGCGGCCCGCCGAATTCAGTGCCGCAATCATCTGAAGCAGATCGCACTGGCCGTTCACAATTATGCCGACGCCCACCTGTACCTCCCGCCCAGCGCCTGCATTGAACCGGCGCAGACCGTCACGGGAAACAACGGTTCCTGGGGCGTGCATGGCCGCATTCTGCCGTTTCTTGAACAGGCCAGCCTGTTCCGCCGCGTGGACCTGTCCACCGCATGGGACTTTCAACAGGCAGTCAGCGGTCTGAAGATCGCCGTCTATGCCTGCCCTTCCGACCCACAGAGCGACCGGTCACGGGATCCCGGCGGCGGACGTGCGATCCTGTTTCCCACGAACTATGGCTTCAGCTATGGCCCCTGGTTCGTTTACGACCCGCAGACCGGTCAGGGTGGCAGCGGAGCGTTCTTCCCCAATTCGAAGCTCGACTTTGCCGCATTCACCGACGGAACAAGCAATACACTCCTGGTCTCGGAAGTCCGCGCGTGGCAGGCGTACCGCAGAAACGGCGGACCGCCTTCAGTAGTGATCCCTGAAAGCGCGATGGCCGCCGCGTCTGTCATCTCCAGCGCCCCGGACTTCCGGGACACCGGTCACACGGAATGGCCCGATGGTCGCGTCCATCATGCCGGTTTCACGACGACGCTCGCACCCAACACAGAATCACCCTGCCCCGGAAGTGAAGCGGGTCGGGACTGCGACTACAATTCCTGGCAGGAGGGACGCAACGGACGGGCCGGTCGACCAACATTCGCCATCATCACCTCCCGCAGCTATCACAGCGCGACCGTGAACTCCGCGCTCGCTGACGGATCGGTGCGGTCGATCTCCGACACCATTGACCTTGCCGTCTGGCGTGCACTGAGCACACGTGCAGGTGCGGAAATCGC
>SYLK01000369.1 GCA_005809115.1 Planctomyces sp.
AACGTGTTCGCCGTCCGCTCCGGCAGGCTGCTCACGCCCCCACCCGACGCCGGCATCCTCGAGGGCATCACCCGCAACGCCGTGATGGAGCTCGCCGTGGCCGCGGGCCTCGACTGCCGCGAGCAGACCCTGGTGCGGCACGACATCTTCACGGCGGATGAGTGTTTTCTGACAGGCACGGCCGCGGAAGTCATTGCGGTGATCAGCCTGGACGGCCGCCGCATCGGTGATGGGAAACCGGGTGTCGTCACGAAGGATCTGCGGGAGCGTTTCCAGGAACTGACCCGATCGGGTCCTGAGTGACAACCGCCGACGTCCTGAAACGTCAGGTTCAGGGGGCGACGGGAGCCGCTGTCGCGAAATGCAGTGATCCAGCGATTCCTGGTACCGGAAGGTCGCACGCAGTGCATCTGGGCGCGGCGGGCTGAGTAAGGACCGGCCAAAAAAAAAGTTGAACAAACTCATGAAAACTTCGGCCGCATGAATCCTGCGCCTCGAATTCGGATTCGCTGGATCAGTTCATCAGCTGGCCGATGATTTCATGCAGCACGTTTACGGTCAAAACGAAACATTCAGGTCCAGCCGCTGTCACACACCAGCGTGATTCTGGTCAGGGGCGCTGCGCTTCCCTGACCAGACAATTTGTTCAACTGATTTTTTGGCCCGTCCTAACAGTGTCGGGGCCGTGAATCACCCGACAGGAAGGCAACAAAATGGCAGGGTCCCGCAAATTGTTCGCGGCACGGTCGCGCGATCTGTTCGACGATACGACCATGAGCTTTGGCGAGCACCTGGAAGTGCTGCGCGTCCACGTGTTTCGAGCGCTCGTGGGAGTCATTCTCAGCGTCATTGCCTGCCTGTGCATCGGAGACCGCATTTTCGCCGTCATGCGCGGTCCGATTGAACAGGCTATGGCGGACCGTGGAGTGCCGATTAAACTGGAAAATGATCTGCCGAAAGAGAGTCTGCTGAAGTATTTTCAGCGACTGCTGCGGGGAGAGCCGACAAAGACGACTGGCGATGCTGGAGGGCCGGGAATGGTGGCGGAACTGCAGCCGGATCAGCTGCGGGTGACCGTCCGACGGAGTGAACTCGAACGGCAGGGTCTCCGGCTGCAGAACACGACCACAAACAGCGGCAACACGGACAGTGGCAACACGGACAGTGGCAACACGGACAGTGGCAACACGGACAGCAGCAACACGGACAGCAGCAACTCTGACAGCGACATCACCCTGATCCTCAGATCCAGGGAATTCGCACAACTGCGACGCCTGATTCGCGACTCCACCCAGGTCACCACGCTGAAAGCCGAAGAGGGATTCGTCACTTATATCAAGGTTTGCAGCATCGCCGGCCTGCTGCTGGCATCACCGTGGGTGTTTTACCAGCTGTGGCTGTTCGTGGCGGCGGGCCTGCATCCCCACGAAAGAAAATACATGTACGTGTATCTCCCGATGAGTCTGGGCTTGTTTCTGGCTGGTGCGATGGCTGGTTTCTTCTTCGCGTTTCCCATGATGCTGCAGTTCTTCATCTCCTTCAACGACTGGCTCGGCATCTATCTGCAGCCGCGACTGTCCGAATACATCAGCCTGGCGCTGCTCATGCCACTGATGTTCTGCCTCAGTTTTCAGCTGCCGCTGGTAATGCTGTTCCTCGAACGCATCGGTATTTTCACGGTGCAGAACTACCGGGACAATTACCGAGTGGCCATTCTTGTCATCTCGATTCTCGCCGCCGTCCTGACGACGTCACCAGATCCCTACAGCATGATTCTGATGGGCGTGCCACTGGTTCTGCTCTACGAAGTTGGCATCCAGCTCTGCGGACTGCGAATCAAAACTCCCGCCCTCCCGATTCGCTGATGGACAGCGCCTTCGCTGCGGACAACTTTCACCGATCGCACAGGGGAACACTGGGGTTCGGGTCCTCCAGCAGTTCCGCCAGAGTTGTTTCGCGAAATGCCGTTTCCATGTGCAGCAGAGCATCGTCCATGCGTCGGTGCAGGGCACACAGACGAACACCATGGGCCTTCAGGTCCAGCGGACACGTAGTGATTCGCGGGATCGGATCAACCGCGCTCACAACGTCCAGAATTGTCAGCTGCTGCGGGCTGCGAGCCAGCGAAACTCCGCCCCCCACGCCGCGCTGCAGCAGCACAATCCCCTTTTCACGCAAACCCTGCAGAACCTTGGACAAATAGGCTGTCGGAACCTGGGTTGCCGCAGCAATCTCACTGGTTGTCTGCGGCCGCGGAGAATGAATCGCCAGATGCACCACCGCCCGCAGTGCGTATTCCACCGTCTGTGAAAACATCAGGTCCTCTCCCCGAAACAGGACATTGAAATCGGGTTTCTGAATCGGTAACCTGTCATGTGGATATGTGTGTCCTGTTTCATGGGCGCCAACGGGCAGTTCAGGCGAACGTTCGGCGGCACCCTGCTGTCAGGTTGCCTGAAAGGAACCATCAAATGCTTCAAGTATCGGGGAAATGGTGTTCGGCCGCGTGTGTTCTGACGCTGTGTGCGGTGGGCGTTGCGTCGTATTCTGCTGCTTCAGAGAAAGCCACTGCAACAGCCGACGCTGCCACGGAACGCGCTCGCCGTGAAGTGCGGATGCTGGACGACCTCTACAAGACCAGCATTGTGCTGATTACCACACATTATGTCGATGATGACAAGTCCCTGGCCGCTGGAAGTGCTTTTCAGGCATTGTTTCAGGCCATGAAGGACAAAGGCTGGCATGAAGTCCGCCTGCTGGATGCCACCGGACATCCCTACAATGAGAAAAACAAGCCCGCCGAAGGGTTCGAAAAACGCGCCATCCAGCAACTGCTCGAAGGAAAAACCTTCGTGGACGAAGTCGTCCGGGAAGGCGACAAAAAGTTTCTGCTCGCCGCGACCGCGATTCCGGTGGTGATGGACAAATGTATTGTGTGCCACGAGAATTACAGGGATGTCAAAAAGGGGAAAGCCATCGGAGCGCTGGGTTATAAAGTGCCGATTCTGGACTGACGCGAGCGGCGAGTGGAAGTTTACCTGTACGACGGACTTCCAGTCCGTCGTACGGACGGGGATTTCCCGCGCGACAGACGCGAGAAATCCCCCTGATTCGGCCTTCGGCCACGTTCTCGCTTCCGGGGAGCGAGAAGGGGCATCCATCAAGACCGGGACTGGCTCCCGGTGTCCAGCGAAGTCGGGGATCCGAAAGGGTATTGCGATGAACCGAATCATTGATTCTGTGATTCTGACGGTCCTGCTGACCCCGGCGGCCTTCGCCCAGTTCGATTTTGAACAGGAACCGATTTCGTACAGTACGGCTCAGGCCACGGATCCGGTGGCGCGCCTGGCCGAGCGGCTGCGGCAGCGGCAGGTCAGCCTGGTCTGGGATCCGCGTCACGGCTATCTGACTTCCGTGCTGCAGCACCTGGAGGTTCCGGCATCATCCCAGGTTCTGGTGTTTTCGAAGACCAGTCTGCAGGTCAGTCGGATCACACCCCGCACACCACGCGCCGTCTATTTCAGTGACGATGTCTATGTCGGATGGGTTCAGCACGGTGA
>SYLK01000370.1 GCA_005809115.1 Planctomyces sp.
CACGGCAGCGCTTCCCAGGCTGATCTTCTGACTGCCAAAAAACTGTCGCCGTGTCAGGATGTCAGCGTTTTCCGCAAAACTGTGCATCGATCGTTCCTCTCTCCAGACTCAGGCCGGACACCGAAACGGTGACCGCCACAACCGTCGCGACATGGCAACCGGTGCCAACCGGATCGATACCGCCGGGAGCGCCAGTTCCGTCAGTTGCGGCAAATTGTCTCATCCAGATTCAGGATCAGATTGGCAATCATCGTCCAGGCTGCCGTTTCTGAATCCACCGATATGCCCCGCGGAGTCGACTCGCCGATATGCACTGCTTTCCGGGCCGCGTCCGGATCAGCGGAAAACAGTCCCAGCTGGACGTTCAGGGATTGCTCCAGCAGCCGCTGCTCGTCCGCATCCGGCAGACGCGCCAGCACCGTGCGATACAGGAAGGAGATTCGCTGGCTGGCGGACGGTCCGGCTTCAGCGAGAGCCCTTTCGGCCAGTGCTCGGGCTGCCTCAAAGTGCTGCACATCATTCATCAGCTGCAGCGCCTGCAGCGGAGTATTACTGCGTTCACGGCGCGTACAGAATTGTTCCCGATTGGGACCGTCAAAGTTGCTCATGAAAGGCGGTGGTGCCGTCCGTTTCAGGAAACAGTAGAGGCTCCTGCGATAGAGGGCCGCCCCGTGGTCCTGCAGATAAAATCGCGTATTGCTGTCCTGGTAGCCCACGGGTTCCCAGATGCCGGGCGGCTGATACGGCAGAACCCCGCGACCGCCAATTTGTGGATTCATCAGGCCGCTGACGAACAGAACGTTGTCGCGGAGCTGTTCAGCATCCAGCCGCAGCCGCGGGCCACGGCCCAGCAGCCGATTCTCCGGGTCCCGCTGCCGCTGCTCGTCCGTCGTGGCCGAATGCTGTCGAAAGCTGGCCGACGTGAGCATCACAAAGTACAGCTCCTTCGTGTCCCAGCCGAGATCACGATAATGGGCGCCCAGCCAGTCCAGCAATTCCGGGTGACTGGGCAGTTCGCCTCGAGTACCGAAATCATCGCTGGTTCTGACCAGTCCCGTACCGAAAACCTGCTGCCAGAAGCGATTGACCGTCACGCGGGCTGTCAGAGGATTCTCGTCAGCCAGCAGCCACCGCGCAAGGTCGAGTCGCGTGGCTCGTTGTGTGGCTGGGACGGGCTCACCCGCGTCTGTTCGGAGCGGGGCAAACACAGGGGGAACACCCGGCTGCACCTTTTCACCCGGCTTGTCGTACTGGCCCCGAATCATCACAAATGCGTCGCGGGGCTGTTCGAGGTCCCGAAAGGAAAATGTGCCCGGAATCTCGCCTTTGATGGCTGCCACCTCCAGCTCGGCGGCACGCAGGTCGCTCAGCAGCTCGGGGACCGGAGAAGCAGGTATTCGCTGGATGCGGTACTGGTAATATCGCTGCAGACTCCCGCGTGTTTCCGCCGGAACGGAGTCCGCCGGCCCGGCCGTCAGAACAGCGGCCAGGTCAGACGGTACATCCGGAGGATTCTCGCCCTTGTTCAGTGCCCACCAGGCCGAAAAGGAAGACAGTGGATCCACTTTGGGCTGGATTCGGCCAGCGACACGCAGATCGTCCAGCCAGAGTCGTCCGCCATGCTGCACAAGCTGCAGACTCAGAATTCGCGACCCTGGCTTCATCCCCAGTTGTGACAGTGACACCGATAGCTGGAGCCACTCCCCTGGCCGCGGCAGGGAGCCCATCTGCAGACCGTCCGGACCGCTGAGTTCCGCGTCATTCGTCCAGACGGCCCGCTTCGATCCCTGAGCATCCGTCATTCTGACAGAAAAGTAATCCGGCTGATGAAATGGGTCCGTCCGCACCCAGCAGGTCACACTGCCGTCTTCTGGAACGATGACCGGCACGAGCTTCAGCTCAACATTCACTTCAAAATGAGCCCCGAATGCCAGCTCCAGAACTCTGCGGCCGGCTCTGGCCCCGAACGCCGGGTCCAGCACCCAGGACACCGCGTTTCGTGTGGTATTGCGCGCGGTGGCTCCAGCAGGAAAATCGTCGCCGATCACCACATCGTCCACCGCATACGTCTCGGTCAGCGCCACACCGGCACCGGTGACTGTCGTGTTCGGAACAGGATCCGCCTCACCCAGGGACGCCAGAGCGGCGTCCAGTTTCTGCCGCAGCGAAGCCTCGCGGTCACGTGACCGCTGCAGTGCATCTCGCTGTTCAACGCTGGGAACCTGAATGAATGGACTGGTGGTATTGATATTGCCATCCATCGCAGGATCCGCGGCAGAATAGAAAAATGCGTACATCGAATAAAAGTCGTGCTGGGTGACGGGATCATACTTGTGGTCATGACACACAGCACACCAGGCGGTCAGCCCCATCCACGTCTGCATCGTTGTGCTGGTGCGATCCACCGCATAGCGATACAGCCATTCGTCGACGATCGCTCCGCCTTCACTCGTCGTCACGTTGCAGCGATTGAACCCCGTAGCAACCAGCTGATCCAGACTCGGGTCGGGCAGCAGGTCACCGGCCAGCTGCCACGTCGTAAACTGATCAAACGGAAGATTGTCGTTGAAGGCCCGAACCACCCAGTCCCGGTACGCCCACATCTGACGCTCATTGTCCAGATGCAGCCCATGCGTGTCCGCATAACGTGCGACGTCCAGCCAGTGCCGAGCCTGCTCTTCACCGAATCCCGGTGCGTTCAGAAACCGCCGGACCATGCTGTCGTACGCCGTGTCCGATGTGTCCGACAGAAACTGATCCACCTCAGCAATCGTCGGTGGCAGTCCGGTCAGTGTAAACGCCACACGGCGAATCAGAGTTTCACGATCGGCTTCTGGCCGCGGAGTCAGGTTGTGGGATTCCAGATGGGCCAGGATAAACTGGTCAATCGGATTCCGCACCCATGTCGCCTGGCGGACCGCAGGTGGTGTCACCGGGACAGGAGTCTCAAATGCCCAGTGTTTCTGATAGGGTGCCCCCTGCCGGATCCA
>SYLK01000032.1 GCA_005809115.1 Planctomyces sp.
CGGGTCCGGGTCCTGGTCCGGGTCCGGTGCGGGTGGAGATCAGAGAGAACTTTTTCAGTTCCGCGAGACGGCGATGAGTCTCCACATCAAAGCTGCGGATCGATTCGACTTCATCACCGAACAGCTCGATCCGGACCGGATTCGATTCGGTCGACGGAAACACATCGAGGATACCGCCGTGGACGCAGAATTCGCCGGGGAGTTCCACCGCCGTGACGCGTTCAAAGCCGCGTTCCATCAGCCAGTCCAGCAGCGGACCCAGCGGCAGCTCCTCGCCCACACTGATAATTCGTGTGGCTCGGCGGACGGCGGATCGGGACGGGACTGGCTGCATCAGCGCCGGCAGGCAGGTTACGACGATCGAACCGTCCGACCCATCGGTCAGCTGGTTCAGGACACCGAGCCGCGCGGACAGCACCGTATCGCTGATGTCAATCTCCGTCGGCAGCGAATCCCCGGCGGGGAACAGCCGGACCCTGCGTGACGTGACGTCTGCGAGTTCGTCGGTGAGGTCTTCCGCATCACGGATTGCCGGTACAACGACCAGCAGCGGACGTGCCACACTGCCGCTGGCGACGGCGGCGATACATAAGGCGCAGGCAGAGCCCCAGGCACCGTCAATGGCCCCACTGTGGCCGGAATTCAGCGCGGCGACGACCTCGCTGAACCCCGGCAGTGTTCCGAACAGACGGGCCAGCTCGGAAAGCGACGAGGGGTTCTCCGGACTGACGACAACCATGACGGCGGGATTCTACGCCGGCGGTCAGCAAATTCCAGCAGCCGCGTGATCGGCACAGTGAACCGAAGGGCAATCACTCAGGAAAAAAGGGCCGCCGTGTCGTCTTGCGACAGGCAGCCCGGTATCAGACATCGCGACAGACCACCAACTCGGGGAACTGTCAGGGAACCAGGTCACCATTGATGATGATCTGGCCATCGTTCGTGCCGGCCGGCATTGAAAAGATGGTTTCGATGAACGCACCGGCGGCATTCGGATTACCCAGCACGACCTGGTTGTTCTGGTCACCGCGGAGGTTGACCGTGCCGGCCACTGCGTTGAAGCGGATCCCCTCTTCAATGCCGGATCCAGTGTCAAACAGGCCGATATTGTTGCCGCTGATCGTGAATGTCGATGGCTGACTGACGGAATTGAAGATGATCCCGGCACCACCGTCCGTGAAGTCGAGGATCGTGTTGTCGGAAACGTTGATCAGGGCCTGCGAAGCCAGCGTCAGGTCGATCCCGCGACCCTCGCCGCCGGTAAAGCGGAAGTCGTTGCTGATGATACTGGCGCTGGACGGTCCGAACGTTCGCATCAGCAGACCGATCTGCTGTCCGGTGACAGTACCAGTGACGGTCGAATCCAGCTGGTTGCCGGACAGATTCAGATTGTAAAGATCGGTCGAGGACAGCGACTGCAGATCGAATGCCGTCTGCGGGCCGCTCCCGTTCATGATGAAGGAGTTTGTGACGTAGTTCTGGAACGTGGGACCATTCCAGCGAACCACGATCGCATCGTCGCGACTGCGATCGTTGTCAAACGTGTTGACCGGGAACACGGTATTCAGCTGATCTGTGGGATCGCTCGTATCCGTCACGGTGATGTTGTTCCGCTGCATGTCGATGCCCAGATGTGCCCCGCTGGCACCCGTCAGCGATCCAATCACAATCGCGTCCGTGGAGTTGTCCAGGATCGTATTGCGGAGCAGCGTGATGGTATAGGGATTGTCGAAATCTTCGAATTCATTGGTGTCGTCGTTGTTCAGGCGCTCGTTGTAGACCGCCAGGATGGTTTCGCGCCCGAGGGCCGCGTCGTCGCCGTTGTCAAACAGCTGCGAATCACGCACATCCAGCTGGATCAGGTTCAGACTGTAGATCCCGCGGACATTCGAACGGCTGATCTGAGACAGTGAGACGTTCAGCACTTGTTCATCCGCGACATCCAGTCCGCTGTTTTCCACGATGATCCCGTTCTGATTGTCGTCAAGCACCATGGATCGCAGGCCGACCTGCCCGGCGTTCTGCAGGAAGACCCCGGCGACGCCGGCGCCTTCGATTCTGCCGCCGGTTCCGATACCGGCCTGAGCCAGGTCACCGGTAACCTTGAACTGGTTCAGCCGGTTCGGGTCCTTGTTGGTTTCCACCAGTCGGATCCCGTGGTCCGAGGCGCCACTGCTGTCGACGCTTTTCAGTGTGATGTCGATCCCGCTTTCCTCGATGTCGACCGCGGTCTCACTCTGAGTGGCGATCGTGCCGGTGCCGATCCGAATGCGGGAGTTGTTCAGAGCCAGCAGACCTTCCCCGGCGGTGGATGTGACCACGAGGTTGGTAATACCGACCAGGGCGTTTCCGGCGGTACCGGCGATATTGTTGGTAATCAGCAGTGCCGGACTGTCAAGTGCGTCCGTGATACTGAGTCCCTGAAACCCGACGGTGGCCTCAGAGTTCCGGATGATCACGCCACTGCTGACGGACGCGTTCGCATTGGAGACCGCTGTGGCTCCGGCAAACGACACAGCACCGTCGGAGTTGTCGATCAGAATCCCGGTACTGCTGCGGTCCGTAATTCTGGTACCACCGGCGAAGGAAACGGTGGCACTGTCATTCACAATGGCGATGGCTTCAGTGGCCGCGTCCGAGACAGCCAGCGGGCCGGTCACGGTGAAGGAACTGCCCGCCGCATTGCCGGTCAGGTCAATCCCGCGGCCGCCGCTGCCGTTGATCGTCAGTCCGCGACCGAATGAGACAGCCCCGGTTGCGGCGGATCCCGTCACCGATACAGCAGGGTCAGCGCCGCTGGCGGGGGTATCAATCAGCGTGGACTGACTGCCTGCATTGACCTGACCGGCCAGATCCAGAATGCGGATCCCGGCAGCCTGCCGATTCAGAATGGACAGATTCTCGAACGAGACGCGACCAGTCGCCGCCAGGCCGTCGATCAGCAGGGACTCGTCGGTCGCGCCGCTGATCGTCGCTGCTGTGCGGATGGTATCGCGAAAGGTGTAAACGCCGGAACTGTCCAGCACTGCGATGCCGTTTCCGGTACTGTTGACGATATTCGCATTGTCGATCGTGGCGCTGCCGGCGTTGTTGCGAATCAGAATCCCGGCACCACCGGTGTCATCGACCGTGCTGCCCAGCATGTTGACCGATCCGCCGCCGGTCATGTTTTCGATCAGGATGGCCTCCTGAGAGGAATTGATGATACGCGCAAAGGACGTGTTTGGGTCCGTACTCGTGCTTCCGTATCCGATCTGACCGGATCCGCCACTGACGTGAAACGCCGGCCCGGTGGCGTTCTCGATGATGGTGTTCCGAATCGTGGTGGCATCGACCGTGTTCTGCAGGCGAATGCCGCTCTGGCCGGCGTTCCGCACCAGGACATCATTGATGATGGTATTCCGCGCTCCGCTGCTGAGAATCCCGTTGCCCGCAGGCGTATCGATCAGGAAGCCGGAGAGCTGGGAATTGTCGGCCATGGTGACGGCCGTGCCGCCGGAATTCAGCAGTGACGGACGGTCGACTGACAGATTGGCAGCCAGCCGATCAAAATAAGTCTGTGTCTGGGGCAGAACGATGTCGCCCAGTCCGCCCAGGCTGACACGGTTTTCCACCAGGCGACTGTCTGTGCCCGCCACGATCAAGCCTTCCCCGAACAGCTGCTGTCCGGGGTCGAGCACGACCGTGTTGTCGGGCAGACCGGCGAACTGGCTGCCCGCATGGACCAGCACGATGTCAGCTCCCGAGCCAAGCCCTGTGGTGAGTGAATTGAAGGGGTTTTCGGCCGTGCCAGTGAACGGGCCGACGGCGTCGTTGCTGTTCACGTGGGCGACAACAAACGGGTTGTTGGTGCCTGGATCCGTCGCAATCTGTCCGCCGACCCTGATATCCGTGTCGGCCGCAACGATATTCATGTTTCGGCGGACGGGATCACCCAGCCGCTGCAGTGCCGACTTCTTTACGTGCTCTTCGCTGTGGAATTCACCGAAGTGAACCGCCACGTTGAATGACACCGTCGTATTGAACATCTCGTCATCCGTCAGCTTGACGCCCAGCTCCAGCCACCTGGCAATGTCGGCCTGCAGACGTGTCGACCAGCCCCCGAAGCCGTCGATGTTTTCACCTTCATAATAGTAGCCGCCGCCAAAGGCTCGCACGTCAAACCGCTCGCTGATGTCTCCCGGCAGCAGGAAACCAAACTCGGAGTCCCAGCCCTGCAGTCCTTCCGCCACCGTATCGATCCGTGCATACTGAATATTGTTGCCGACGAAGGCGACACTGCCCTGGTCGACCCGACTGCTGACCAGGTCAGACGTTTCGCCAAAAGTATTGTAATAGTTCCCGCGGGCCTCCCAGCCATGCGCCAGCAGCTCCGCACCCAGGCCCCACTGCTTCAGGTACGTTCCGCTCAGCTCGTCACGGTCGAAGTAGCCGTTACCGCCGAGCACCACGTCCCAGTCGGAAATGTAGTGTCGATAGCCGCTCCCGAAATTCCATCCGAGACCGCCCTCGTTCCCGCGAAAGAATCGTGTGTCGCCAAACAGCAGTCCGTCCTCGACATTGAGATACGGCATCAGACTGATGGTGGAGATCGAGTCGGATCGTCCCACGGTATCACCGGCCACATGGCCGGCACGGAACGCCACGCCGAATCCCCGGCGATTCGAATCCACGACCTCCGAAGCCGATCCTGTCGGCCCCTCCAGCGGTGTGCGACTGAAGACGCTCGGGCCCTCCTGCGTCAACGCGCTGCGCGATGACAGCATCACCGCGGAAGCCACTGCGATTCGAGAGATCTTGCTCAGCCAGCGTTTGGGTATGCGAACGGTCTTCATGACGTTCCTCAGACTGGACCATGACTCGATTGCCCGTGTTCGGGCATCGCGACTGCGGAGAACTGGAAATTTGACGCTGCCCTTACGCGGGAGACGTGCCGTGGCAATGGACCGCGACGGCAATGTCGTCCCGCCCATTGCTGTTTCTGTCATGATCAAAGATCACATACCACTGCTGGGCATAGCATCTCCGTCAGGACAGACGCGGCGTTTGTACCTGGCCTCAAAAATCACAGCAACATGGGTTCGAGCATTTCAGTGGTCATTTTCCCCGCACCTTTCCCGACACCGTTGCGGATCTGCGGATTCACCGTGTTGCACCATTCCCCTCGGCAGATTCAGCGCATCATCTGCCTACAAAAGCGGCCCAGCGGTGTCCTGGATAAGTGTGCGCATGTATCGGTCCGGTGGTTCGAGTCCGGGTCGGACAGGGTTTCCATGACTGATGGCTGCCAGATTCCGCTGTTATCCGCAGTCCGTCGGCCGATGCTTCGTGCGTCGAGGCTCCGCGTGCGGCTGACACCTGGTCAAAAAGCTCGCCAGTTTCAGGAAATCGGTGTGATTTTCGGCATCTCTGCGGAACGTTGCCCGTTCTGAGGGGTTTTCCGTTTGCCAGGCGATCTGGACTGCGTTCCAATGGGATGCGCGGTTCCTTCCGAAGGTGCCTCCTGACGTGGTCTGTTGCGCTTCCTGAGCCCTTGCGCATGCCGTTTCCCCCCTGAAGTCAGAACGGAATTCACCATGGCCTGTTCTCTGCTGTATCGAGCCGTCGTGTGGCAGTCGTTCGCTGTCACTATGTTGCTGCTGACCTGCGGTCGTGTGGTGCCGACATACGCCGGGACGGGCACGTCCCTGGTGGCTGTGCCGGAAAGCTCCGAGCAGCGGGGGACCGGGGAGAAGGGCGGCACGGAATCCTCCGGCGGTCTCATCCGAGAGGGGCGAAGGCCGCTGGCATCGGTGACGTTTGCCGGAGTGGATCGCTTCGTGGATGAGGCTCGGTATATCTTTGATGTCTCGGGTCAGACGGAGGCGTTTCGTGTTGTCGAGGAGTGGCTGGCATCCACGCTCAATAATCTCGAGGGCTTTAACCGGGACAGGCCATTTGGAATCTTCGTCTACGTCCCGGTCGCATTCCCGCCACTGCCGGAGTTTCTGGCATTTGTGCCGATCGATTCGGTTGAGGACGCCCGGAAGCTGGTTGAGAAGGCACCGGTTCTGGTGCGGCAGGATCCGGAGCGGGAGGGTCGATACGAAATCGTCGGGCCACAGCAGACGGTGCCGATGCTGCTTCGAAACGGCTATGCGTTTTTTCCGATCGGAAACAATCCACCGGCATCAGCACTTGACCGGGAACTGCCGGAACCCACGGATCTGGTGGCCAGTCAGGCACGACAGTTCGACGTTGCGGTGACTCTGGACATAGCCTCCATCCCGGCCGGCACCCGCACCCTGTTCTCCAGCCTGATCACTTCCGGAATGTCGCCGCAGCTGCAGCGGCGAGACGACGAACCGGAGGGCGCATACAGAGTCCGTCGGGCTGAGGGGGAACGTGTCATGTCGGCTCTCCGTCAGCTGCTGGATGAATGTGATCGAGTGATCCTGGGCGTTGACGTGGTGAAGGAACAGCACGCGGTCAACTTCGAAATCGTGGTTGATGCGCTGGCCGGTACGAAAATGCTGCAGGAGATCTTTGAATCGACGACGAAGTCCAGTCAGTTCATTCCGCTGCTGGACGATACGGCACCCGTTTCCATTTCCATGTCCACGGTGATGAACGAGCGAGACAAGAACGCCTGGGTCGAGATGCTGGACGGCCTGAAGCTGGAGTTCGCGCGACAGATTGACATCCACCGCCTGGGGGCACCAACCGATGAACACGGAGCTGTGGGCCAGGCATTATCGGCCGTTCAGGAAACTGTGAAAAGCGGTCACCTGGACACGTTCGCACAATTCTACACCGACGCCGCACAGAAACTGGCCATCGTGGGAGCCGTGCGCGTCGAAGATGGCGAGTCGATCGCCGGCGGCCTGCAGGATGCCCTGATCCGACTCCAGGACTTCCCGGATCTTCGGACAGCCGGCGATCTTCAGGTCGGATACAACCAGCACCTCGGTATCACGTTTCACCGCCTGAGCATTCGAAATCCACCGGCGGAAGCCACAGAAATCTTCGGCCAGAACCTGGGAATTACGGTCGGGTGCAGTTCCAGTTCGATCTGGGCCTGCCTCGGAGGAGACGAATCGTTCAACACCCTGACAAACGTCATCGATCGGCTGGAACAGGCGCGGCAGTCGCCCCAGGAACGCGCGGCACCAGCCAGTCTGCGAGTCATCATCAACGTGAATCAGCTGATCGGTATTCAGCAGCGCCTGCAGGCTGGTCGGGATGCCGCTGCCGCTGCCGGAGCCGCTGTCGCTGCCGGAGCCGGCGCCACAGAAAGCCCGCAGGACGCGCCGGCCGCTGGATCGGAAGTGCAGCCCTCGGCCACCCCGAGCGACGGCGCTGCCAGCGATAATGATCGTCGCGCACTGCGCCGTTCCAGCGGATTTGCCAGACGCCGGGAACAGGCCGCGAAGATCTTCCGCGACACACTCGCAGAGGGCGATGATCGGATCGAGGTTGATTTTCGCCCCACCGATACGGGCGGCCGAATTCGGATCCGACTGGAAGAAGGCTTCGTGCGCGTGCTTGGACGTATCATTGCGGCCCGGATCGCTCCGCAGGAACCGTGACACTCAGGAACCCAGCCAGCCAGTACGGACCCTGCCAGCATTCGCCGAACTCATCGACCCGATTCTGCATCCTGAAGCGGTTTCGGGGCTGCTGTGGCCAGGCGGATCGCCGGGCAGGGTCTTTCGTGGCAGCGCTGACGCGATTGGGACGGGGGGAAGCGACTGGGGGGACAATCGCTCCACAGTTGGGCGACCGAGAGGTCAGTCTCGCCGGTGATCGACCGGGCGCATCAGCAGCTCAGGCTGCCGCAACAGCTGTGATCTGCCCTCAATACAGACCCAGCCCGTGTCAACCGGAACGGAGCTGAATGTCTGTGAGGTGCCACTGAACCAGCGGATCGTGATCTGATCAACTTGCTCAGCTGTTCCCAGTCCGAACACCAGTCGTCGCTGATTGCTGACCTGATTGCCGTCACCGGCGGTGAGCTGTCGCGTGAACGTTCTGTCGCGCGTGGTCACGCTGACGCTGGTGCCGACGGCGTCGCGTGCCGCGTCGACTCCGTGGAGTTCCAGGACGAGGCAGTGGGCTGAAGTTGCGGTCTGATTGGACAGGAGAGCAGCCGGGGCATCGAGATGTGAGATCACAAAGTCTTCCCGTCCGTCATTGTTCCAGTCGAGCCGTGCCAGACCACGTCCCAGCAGATTGCGCTGGAAGAATGGTCCTGCGATGTCCGGCGGGATTTCCTGAAACCTGCGACCATGGACGTTGCGGAGGATCTGCGCTGGCATCCGGAACGGACGACCGCTGCGGCTCACGTCGTTGACATGGCCATTCGTAAGCACCAGATCCGGCCAGCCATCGAGATCGGCGTCAAGGAACTGTGTGCCCCAGCCCACGTAGAGCCCCCTCTTTCGGTGGAGTTCTGATTTCGCCGTGGCATCGACAAACAGACCGCCTGGCTGCTGCTGATACAGGGTATTGGTTTCCTCGTCAAAGTTAGTGACGAAGATGTCGGGGAGTCCATTGCCGTCGTAATCGCCCATGGCTGCTCCCATACTGGACTCGGAGCGTCCATTTCCATTGAACGCCAGCCCACTGGTCAGTCCGCGATCGACGAATCGGGGCGGTGCCCCCCGCGCGGCTTCATTCACCAGCAGGAAGTTCGGGCCGATATCATTGGCGATGAACAGACTCAGGCGGCCGGACCCGTCGGCATCCCAGCCGATGATTCCCAGCCCCTTGCCGGTCTGCTGC